>NZ_JBFTRV010000009.1:0-222070 GCF_056399665.1 Massilia sp. 01N410
GCAGCAATAACGAGTGCGACCATGATGTTCCCTTATATTCTTTAGATGACTTTGGCTTCGGTACGCAGCTTCGACACCAGGGTCGCCACGTCCGGCACGGTGATGCCGGCCGAGCGCTTGGCCGGCTCCGACACTTTCAGGGTCTTCAGGCGCGGGSTCACGTCCACACCCAGGTCTTCCGGCTTGATGGTCTCGAGCGGCTTCTTCTTCGCCTTCATGATGTTCGGCAGCGTCACGTAGCGCGGCTCGTTCAGGCGCAGGTCGGTGGTGACGATGGCCGGCAGGCTCAGGGCCACGGTTTCCAGGCCGCCGTCGACTTCGCGGGTCACGGTCACCTTGCCGTCTTCCAGCACGACTTTCGAGGCGAAGGTCGCCTGCGGCCAGCCCAGCAGSGCRGCCAGCATCTGGCCGGTCTGGTTCGAATCGTCGTCGATCGCYTGCTTGCCCAGGATGATCAGCTGCGGCTGTTCCTTGTCGGCCAGCGCCTTCAGCACTTTCGCCACGCCCAGCGGCTCGATCTCGGCACCGGTCTCGACCAGGATGCCGCGGTCGGCGCCGATCGCCATGCCGGTGCGCAGGGTTTCCTGGGCCTGGGTCACGCCGCAGGTCACGGCCACGATCTCGGTGACCTTGCCGGCTTCCTTCAGGCGGGTCGCTTCTTCCAGGGCGATCTCGTCGAACGGGTTCATCGACATTTTGACGTTGGCGATATCGACACCGCTGCCGTCGGACTTGACGCGGACCTTGACGTTGTAGTCGACCACGCGTTTGACGGGTACCAGGACTTTCATTGCCGGCCTGCGGATGCGGCAGGTCCAGCTTCATCTTGCGGTGCTTGACCTGCGGATGCTCAAAGGTCTGGGCGATGTCGTTGATCGGCCCGGCAGGCACGCCGGCGGCTTCCAGCGGCGCGACCCATTCGGCCGTGGTGCGGCCCAGTAGCACTTCTTCCAGCATCGGCACCAGGGTCTCGCGGTTGCGCACCCGGTTGTTGTTCGTCGCGAAGCGTTCATCGGCGGCGAATTGCGGGCAGCCGGCGATCGCGCAGAACTTGGCGAACTGGCGATCGTTCCCGACCGCGAGCACCATGTGGCCGTCGCGGGTGCGGAACACCTGGTAGGGCACGATGTTCGCATGCGCATTGCCCTGGCGCTTGGGCACCTTGCCGGACACCAGGTAGTTCATGTTCATGTTCGCCATCGCGGCCACCTGCACGTCCAGCAGGGCCATGTCGATATACTGGCCTTCGCCGGTCTTGTGGCGGTGTTCCAGCGCGGCCAGGATGGCGACGCTGGAGTACATGCCGGTCATCAGGTCGGAAAAGGCCACGCCCAGTTTCTGCGGGCCGCCGCCCGGCAGGTCGTCGCGCTCGCCGGTGATGCTCATGAGGCCGCCCATGCCCTGGACGATGAAGTCGTAGCCGGCAAAGGCCGACATCGGACCGTCCTGGCCGAAGCCGGTCACCGAGCAGTAGACCAGGCGCGGATTCAATTCCTTCAAATCCTCGTAGGACAGGCCGTAGCGCGCCATGTCGCCGACCTTGTAGTTCTCGATGAAGACATCGCTTTCCATCGCCAGCTTGCGCACGATGGCCTGGCCCTCCGGCGTCGAGATGTCGAGGGTGACCGACTTCTTGCCGCGGTTGGTGGACAGGAAGTAGGCGGATTCTCGGGTGTCCTGGCCGTCCTGGTCCTTCAGGTAGGGCGGGCCCCAGGCGCGGGTATCGTCGCCGCTGCCGGGCCTTTCGATCTTGATCACCTCGGCGCCGAGGTCGGCCAGCATCTGGCAGGCCCAGGGGCCGGCGAGGACGCGCGTCAGGTCGAGGACGCGGATGTGTGACAGTGCTCCAGACATGCTGCTCTCCAGTCAGACGCGTTCGATGACGACTGCCAGGCCCTGGCCGACGCCGATGCACAGGCTGACGACGGCGTAGCGGCCGTTGCGGCGCTGCAGTTCTCGCGCCGCGCTCAGGGCCAGGCGGGCGCCGGACGCGCCGAGCGGGTGCCCGATCGCGATCGCGCCGCCGTTCGGATTCACGCGCGGGTCGTCGAAGGACACATCCAGCATCTTGAGGCAGCCGAGCACCTGGGTGGCAAACGCTTCGTTGATCTCGATGACGTCCATGTCGGCCAGGGTCAGGCCGGCGCGCGCCAATGCTTTCGGAATGGCGTAGGCCGGGCCGAGGCCCATCACGCGCGGCTCGACCCCGGCGGCGGCGCCGGCCAGGATGCGCGCGACCGGCTTGGCGCCGGCCTTGTCGCCGGCCGCGCGGCTGCCGATGAGCAGGGCGGCGGCGCCGTCGTTCAGGCTGGAGGCGTTGCCGGCGGTGACCACGCCGCCTTCCTGCAGCACTTTCAGCTTCGCCAGGGACTCCACGGTCGATTCCGGACGCGGCTGCTCATCGGCGGCCACGATCCGCGGCGGCGTCTTTTTCCCGGTCGGGACCTCCACCGGCATGATCTCGCCGGCGAAGAAGCCGTCGGCCAGCGCCGCGGCATAGCGGGACTGGGAGAGGGCGGCGAAGCGGTCGCTGTCCTCGCGGCTCAGTCCGAGGTCCTCGGCCACGTTGTCGGCCGTTTCGGGCATGGTGTCGCCGCCGAACTCCTTGGTGATGCGCGGGTTCGGGAAGCGCGCGCCGAGGGCCGAGTCGAAGACCTTGAATTCACGCCCGAAGGCGGACTCGCTCTTGGCGACCACGAAGGGCGCGCGGCTCATGCTCTCGACACCGCCGGCCACATACAGCTCGCCTTCGCCGCTGGTGATGGCGCGTGCGGCGTCGAGCACGGCCGCCAGGCCGCTGGAGCACAGGCGGTTGACGGTCTGGCCGGGCACCGTATGCGGCAGGCCGGACAGCAGTACCGCGTGGCGCGCGATGTTGCGGCTGTCCTCGCCGGCCTGGCCGGCGCAGCCGAGGATCACGTCCTCTACCTGTGCCGGATCGAAGGGCGAATCGTCGACCAGCTTGCGGATGACGGAAGCGGCCAGGTCGTCGGGACGGACCGGGGCCAGGGCGCCGGCGAGGCGGCCGAACGGGGTGCGCAGGCCGGAGTAGATGTAAGCGTCGAGCATGATATTCCTTGATTGATCAGTTTTCCGGGGTGAGCAGCGAGACGCCCAGCAGGGCGCGGCGCTTCAGCCACGGACTCGGGCGATAGCGGGGATCGCGGTAGAAGTCGAACAGGCCGTCCAGGATGCGCAGCACGGTGGCGGCGCCGAGCGCATCGCCGAGCGCCAGCGGTCCTTTCGGGTAGCCGAGGCCGAGGGTCACCGCCTTGTCGATGTCTTCCGGGCTGGCGATGCCTTGCTGGGCGATGTCGGCGCCGATGTTGACGATGGTGGCGAGCACGCGCTGGCACACCAGGCCGGCGCTGTCGCGGATCCTTGATACCGGCGTACCGTCGGCGGCGAACAGCGCGTGGGCGGTATCGCGGAAGGCGTCATCGGTCAGCGGCGTGGTCATCAGGGTACGGCGGCCGGAAATGAACAGTGGATCGAGCGCCACGGTGCGGGCCGGATCCAGGCGCGCGGCCACGGCCAGGCTGGTCGCGTCCTGGCCCACCGGCAGCACCAGGCACAGGGAGTCCCCGGCCGGACGCTCGCCGCGGTCGCGCGTCGCCCCCAGCGCGTCCAGCAGGCGGTCGACCGCGGGCCAGGCGTCCGCATCGGCGGCGCTCAGCCAGACCGGCACGTCGCTGCGAGAAGGAACCGGAACGGCCGCAGCGTCCTGCTTCTGGCCGTCCTGGTAAACATAGAAGCCGCGGCCGCTCTTGCGGCCCAGCAGTCCGGCCGCCAGGCGCTGGCGTGCGATCGGCGAGGGGCGGAAGCGCGGCTCCTGGTAGTACTGGGCGTGGATCGATTCCATCACCGGCTGCGAGACGTCCAGTCCGGTCAGGTCCAGCAGCTCGAAAGGACCCATGCGGAAGCCCGCGGCCTCGCGCAGGATGCGGTCGAGTTCCGGATGCGCGGCGATGTTCTCGCCCAGGATGCGCAGCGACTCGGTCAGGTAGCCGCGGCCCGCATGGTTGACGATGAAACCGGGCGTGTCGCTGGCGCGCACCGGCGTATGGCCCATGCGGCGGGCGATCGCGGTCAGGCGCTCGGGCACGCCGGCATCGGTCAGCGGTCCGGCGATCACCTCGACGATCTTCATCAGCGGCACGGGGCTGAAGAAGTGGAAGCCGGCGACCCGGCCCGGCGCCTTGCACACGGCGGCGATGGACGTCACCGACAGCGAGGAGGTATTGGTGGCGAGGATGCAGCCGGCCGAGACCACGGCTTCGAGCTGGCCGAACAGCTCCTGCTTGGCGTCGAGCTTCTCGACGATGGCCTCGACCACCGCGGTGCAGGGCGCCAGGTCGTCGAGCGACGCGGCCACCGACAGGCGGGCGCCGGCGTCCTGTGCGGCCTGGGCGGAGATCTTGCCCTTGTCGGCCAGCTTCCGCAGGGTGGCCGCGATGGCGTCGCGCGCTTCCTCGGCCGCGCCCGGACGGGCGTCGTGCAGGATGACGGCCATGCCGCCCTGGACGGCGATCTGGGCGATGCCGCGGCCCATCAGGCCGCAGCCGACGATGCCGATCACTTCGAGGTTTTGTTCAGTGCTGCTCATGCTTTATTGTCCCGTGTAGGAAGGTTTGCGTTTCTCGAAGAAGGCGCGCATGCCTTCCTTCTGGTCCTGGCTGGCGAACAGCAGGTGGAAGGCCTTCCGCTCCAGCATCAGCGCGGCCTCGAGCGAGGCGTCCTGGCCGGCCAGCAGCACTTCCTTGATCTGGCTGGCGGCCAGCGGCGGCATCGCGGCGATGGTGCGCGCCAGTTCCAGCGCGCGTTCCTGCACTTTCGCATCCTCGACCACTTCGCTGGCCAGGCCGCAGGCGAAGGCTTCGCGGCCCGAGATCGGCGCGCCGGTCAGCAGCATCTTCATCGCCTGGAACTTGCCGATCGCACGGGTCAGGCGCTGGGTGCCGCCGGCCCCCGGCATGATGCCGACCTTGATTTCCGGCTGGGCGAAGGAGGCGTTCTCGCCCGCCACGATGATGTCCGCATGCATGGCCAGCTCGCAGCCGCCGCCCCAGGCATAGCCGTTGACGGCGGCGATCACCGGCTTCGGGCAGCCGGCGATGGCCTGCCACAGGCGCTGGACCTGGCGCAGGTGCATGTCGATAGGCGTGGCCTCGGCGATGTCGCGCAGGTCGGCGCCCGCCGCGAACACCTGGTCGCCGCCGGTCAGGACGATGCAGCGGATTTCCGGATCCTGGCCGAGGGCAGTGAAGTGCTCGGCCAGCTGCATGCGCACGCTCTGGTTGAGCGCATTGCGGACGTCGGGACGGTGGATGCGCAGGCAGGCGATGCCAGGTTCCGGGTGGGAAAGGATGAGGTCGTTCATCGAGGTCTCGCTTGTTACCGCGGGTCCGCACAGCGAACCGCGGGTTCGAAAAATGAAGATGCGACCCAGAATATGGAAAAATTCTCAGCTTGTAAAGCCTGAATCCACGCCCTGTATCAGAAAAATCTATCGTCGACATGCGTGGTTCGCATAGCGGACCGTGGGTTTGAAAATGCTTGACATCACGAGAATTGATATGACAGGATGAATTAAGAACCGGCGCCGGCAGCCGGCAAAACGACAAGGGAGACAGGGCATGCACATGGTGGATGAAGGCAACGACATCGAGCAGTTCGATGACAAGGAAGAGGGCAAGGACCGGCAGTTCGTCACCGCCCTGGCCCGCGGCCTGGAACTGCTGCGCTGCTTCGGCGCCAGGGAGCGCGAACTCGGCCTGACCGAGCTGGCGCGCCGCACGGCGATCCCGAAACCCACCGTGGCGCGCCTGGCCGGCACCCTCGCCAAGCTCGGCTACCTTGAACACATGGAAGCCGAAGGCCGCTACCGGCTCGGCGCCGGCGTGCTGGCGCTGGGTTACAGCATGCTGGCGCGGCTCGACGTGCGCGACGTCGCCCGCCCCATGATGCGCGAACTGGCCGAGCGCGCGCAGGCTTCGGTATCGATCGCCGTGCGCGACCGCCTGTCGATGGTGTACGTCGAGTCGATCCGCAGCAGCGCCTCGATCACCCTGCAGCGCGGCGTCGGCACGCGGCTGTCGCTGACCACCAGCGCCCTCGGGCGCGGCTACCTGGTCGGCCTGCCGGCGTCCGAGCGCGCCGCGCTGCTGGAACAGGTGCGCGAGCGCGCCGGCGACGACTGGGCGCGCCAGCAGGCCGGCGTCGAACAGGCGCTGCGCGACTATGCGGAATTCGGCTTCTGCATGTCGCTGGGCGAGTGGGACAAGGACGTCTACGGCGTCGGCGTGCCGTTCCGGGCCCCGGACGGCACCATGATGGCCTTCAACTGCGGCAAGCCCGCTTTCAAGTGCAGCCGCGAATACCTGCAGCACGAGCTCGGACCAGCCCTGGTCGAGCTGGTGCGCAAGGTCGGCGGCTCGATGGGACAAACTACGAACTGATTTGGAAAGAAGATGATACGCGACCAGGAAACCATGACTGTGCTGCTCGATACCCTGTCCCGCTTCGTGCGGGAGCGGCTGGTGCCGGCAGAGAATGAAGTAGCGGAGACCGACCAGATCCCGCCCGACGTCGTCGACGACATGCGCGAGCTGGGCCTGTTTGGCCTGTGCATTCCCGAGGAATACGGCGGTCTTGGCCTGACGATGGAAGAGGAAGTGCTGGCTGCGTTCGAGATCGCGAAGACCTCGCCGGCCTTCCGTTCCCTGGTCGGCACCAACAACGGCATCGGCTCCCAGGGCCTGATCGTCGACGGCACCGAAGAGCAGAAGCGCGACTACCTGCCGCGCCTGGCCTCGGGCGAGCTGATCGCCTCGTTCGCGCTGACCGAACCGGGTTCCGGCTCGGACGCCGCCTCGCTGCGCACGACGGCCGTCCGCGACGGCGACTTCTACGTCATCAACGGCACCAAGCGCTTCATCACGAACGCGCCGGAAGCCGGCATCTTCACGGTGATGGCGCGCACCAACCCCGAGATCAAGGGCGCGGGCGGCATCTCGGCCTTCATCGTAGAGAAAGGCACGCCGGGCGTCTTCATCGGCAAGACGGACAAGAAGATGGGGCAGAAGGGCGCGCACACCGCCGACGTCATCTTCGAGAACTGCCGCGTCCCGGCCGCCAACCTGATCGGCGGTAAAGAAGGCGTGGGCTTCAAGACCGCCATGAAGGTGCTCGACAAAGGCCGCCTGCACATCGCCGCGATCTGCGTCGGCGTGGCCGAGCGCATGCTGGACGATGCCCTGCGCTATGCGGTCGAGCGCCAGCAGTTCGGCAAGGCGATCGCCGACTTCCAGCTGATCCAGGCCATGCTGGCCGACAGCAAGGCCGAGGTCTACGCGGCCCGTTCGATGGTGCTGGATGCCGCGCGCCGCCGCGACAACAAGGAAGACATTTCGACCGAAGCCGCCTGCTGCAAGATGTTCGCGTCCGAGATGTGCGGCCGCGTGGCCGACCGCGCGGTGCAGATCCACGGCGGCGCCGGCTACGTGTCGGAGTACGCGATCGAGCGCTTCTACCGCGACGTGCGCCTGTTCCGCATCTACGAGGGCACCACCCAGATCCAGCAGCTCGTCATCGCGCGCAACATGATCCGCGCCGTGCAGCCATAAGCAAGCAAGACAGCAAGACAATTGGAGGAGACATGGAAGTAGCAGCAAACCGCGCGGTGATTGCCGCGGCAAACAAAAACACATGGAAGATCGTCTTTGTCTTCGCCTTCCTGGCGCTGATGATCGACGGCGCCGACCTGATGTTCCTGTCCTATAGCCTGGGCAGCCTGACCAAGGAGTTCGGCCTGACCAAGGTGCAGGCGGGCACGCTCGGCACGGTCACGCTGGTGGGCATGGCCCTCGGCGGCATCTTCGGCGGCTGGGCCGCGGACCGCTTCGGCCGGGTGCGCACGGTCGTCTGGACGATCATGCTGTTCTCGGTGGGTACCGCGGTGCTCGGCGCCACCCACAACTTCGAACAGTTCGCACTGTTCCGCTTCATCGCCTCGGTCGGACTGGGCGCCGTCTACGTGGTGTCGAACACCCTGATGGCGGAGTACGTGCCGACCGAGCGCCGTACCACGGTGCTGGGCAGCCTGCAGGCCGGCTGGTCGGTCGGTTACGTGGTGGCGACCCTGCTGGCCAGCTGGATCCTGCCGACCTATGGCTGGCGCTGGCTGTTCTACATCGCCATCATCCCGGTGGTGCTGGCCGTGCTGATGCGGCGCGTGGTGCCGGAACCGGCCGCCTGGATCGCCTCGCGCCAGAAGCTGGCCGCGGACAAGGCAGCCGGCACGCGCACCGGCGGCAAGCCGGCCGGCGCGATGAAGCTGATCTTCTCGAACCCGGCCCACCGCCGCATGTTCATCCTGTGGTCGCTGGCCGCCGGCTTCCTGCAGTTCGGCTACTACGGCGTCAACAACTGGATGCCGACCTACCTGGAAAAAGAACTGCACATGAACTTCAAGGCGATGACCGGCTATATGGTCGGCACCTACGTCGCCATGATCCTCGGGAAGATCGTCGCCGGCTGGCTGGCCGACCGCTTCGGCCGCCGCGCGATCTTCGCCTTCGGCGCCCTCGGCACCGCCGTGTTCCTGCCGCTGATCGTGTTGTACAACACGCCGGACAACATCGTCTACCTGCTGACCATCTTCGGCTTCCTGTACGGGATTCCGTATGGCGTGAACGCGACCTACATGACCGAGAGCTTCGAGACCACCATCCGCGGTTCGGCCGTCGGCGGCGCCTACAACGTCGGCCGCGTCGGCGCGGCGATCGCACCTGCCTGCATCGGCTACCTGGCCACCAACGGCTCGATCGGCCTCGGCTTCCTGGTGATGGGCGTGGCCTACTTCCTGTGCGGGATCGTGCCGGCGCTGTTCATCAAGGAAAAGCTGTACGACCCGCAGCAGTAATAAACCAGCCGGATACCATCATGACCATATCGCTTTCCGCCGCCGATTTCCAGCCGACCGAGATGTACTTCCTGCTGCGCGACTCCGTCGTGCCGCGCCCGATCGCCTGGGTGTCGACGGTGTCGGCCGAGGGCGTGCCGAACATCGCGCCCTTCAGCTTCTTCAACGTGGTGTCGCCGTCGCCGCCGGTGCTGGGCTTCAGCTGCGGTCCGCGCGGCGACAACCACGCCGGCGAATGGGTGCCGAAGGACACCTATGCGAACATCGTGGCCACCCGCGAGTTCGTGGTGAACATCGTGCCCGAACAGCTGATGGACGAGATGGTCAAGACCGCCGCCGACCTCGCGCCCGGCGACAGCGAGTTCCGCTACGCCGGCCTGGCGGAGGCGCCCAGCAGCATCGTGAAGGCGCCGCGCGTGGCCCGCGCCCCGGTCGCCTACGAGTGCAAGCTGCACGACATCCTCGACATGGGCGCCAACAAGTGGATCATGGGAAGCGTGCAGCACGTGCACATCGACGAGGCCGTGTACACCGGCCGCAAGGGCGAGCAGGATCATCGCATCGACCTGCTGGAGCAGACCGGCACGCGGCCGGTCGGACGCCTGGGCCGCGCCTACTACGTGCGGCTGCGCGAACTGGAGGCCCGCCTGCGCAGGGACGGGCCGAACAACTGAGCCTGGCTTATACCGGCATCGGCCGGTTGTTGTTCAGGTCGAGGAAGCCACGGATGATGCGGTAGGCCATCCAGAGCCAGGCCGCCGCACCGACCAGCCAGGCCAGCGGAATCCCGATGATGGTGATCGCCAGCACGAAGGCGACCGCCATCGCCACCACGTACCACCAGAACGAGCGGATCATCCAGGTGTGGTGGGAATAGACGATGGTGCCGGCCGTGTCCGGACGCCTGATGTAATTCACGATCAGGACGATGATGTTCAGCAGCCCCAGCGAAAAGAAGAAGGTCGCGGCATGGGCGAGATACAGGATGCGGGCGAACTGCTTTGCATCCTCGATACCGCGTTCGTAGACGAGTTCCTGGGACATGGCGTCCTCCTGTGTTGAGTTGGTGACGTCGTAAAGCCGACGATAGCCGATCGCGCGCTCAGGCGGCGCGCGCCCGGGATTGTACCCAAGAAATAATACTGACGGCATCCATCGCCCCGGCCTGGCGTGCGATCTCCTGGCCGCCCTGGAACAGCGCGATGGTGGGGATGCTGCGGATGCCGTAGCGCCCCGCCAGGTCCTGCGAGGCCTCGGTATCCACCTTCAACAGGCGCACCCGCGGCTCCAGCCGGCCGGCGGCCTGGGCATAGGCCGGCGCCATCATGCGGCAGGGCCCGCACCAGGCGGCCCAGAAATCGACCAGCACCGGAATGTCGTTGCGGCTGATGTGGCGCGTGAAGCGCTCGCTGTTCACGTCCAGCGGTTTGCCTTCGAACAGCGCTTTCGTGCATTTGCCGCAGACGGGTTGGTCGGCGAGGCGCTCGCTGGCGACGCGGTTGACGGCGTCGCAATGCGGACAGACGATGTGCAAGGGCTCGGTCATTGGGTTTCTCCTGCGAAGTCGATATGCGATTGTTCATATTGTAATGCCGGCCGTGCGACGCGTGCCCGCACTCCCGGAATAGAATCTGCCCATGAGCGAAACCCCAGCCCCCACCTCCGCTGGCGGCGCGTGCCTGATCGGCTGCGCTGGCTGGAGTCTCCACAAGGATGTGGCGCCCGACTTCCCCGAAGAAGGCAGCCACCTCGAGCGCTATGCGGCCGTCTTTCCCGCCGTCGAGATCAACTCCTCCTTCTACCGCCCGCATCAGCCGCAAACCTACGCCCGCTGGGCCGACAGCGTGCCGCCGGACTTTCGTTTTTCCGTCAAGCTGCCGAAGTCGATCAGCCACGAAGCCCGCCTGCGCGACGCCGACGAGCTGCTCGACCGCTTTGCCGGCGAGGTCAACCACCTGGGCGCGAAACTCGGCTGTATATTGATCCAGCTGCCGCCGAAGGGCGTGTTCGACGAAGAGGCGGCGCGCGACTTCCTGCCGCGCCTGCGCGAAAGGGTCGGCTGCATGCTGGCGCTCGAAGCCCGCCATCCGACCTGGTTTTCGGACGCCGCCACCGACGTCCTGCGCGAACACGGGGTGACCCGCGTGATGGCCGATCCGCCCGCCGGCCAGCCCGGACCGCATGTGCCGACCACGGAGGCCGGCTATATCCGCCTGCACGGCACGCCCAAGGTGTATTACTCGAGCTATCCGCCCGAATTCCTGCGCGAAGTCGAGCGGCGGATCGCGCTGCTTACCGCCAGTGGCGCCCACTGCTGGTGCATCTTCGATAACACGGCGGCCTTCGCGGCGGTGCCGAACGCCCTCGAGGTGCTGCGCGCGCTGAAGCCTGTGATGAGCAAGTGAGCACCATGGTCTGCGCCACCTTCCGCTTCTACGGCGAGTTGAACGACTTCCTGCCGCGCGAGCGCAAGGGGCGCGAGATCACCACCCCATGCGCGCGCATGGCCACCACCAAGCACATGATCGAAGCCCTCGGCGTGCCGCACACCGAGGTCGAGCTGGTGCTGGTGAATGGCGACTGCGCCGGTCTCGATCTGCTGCTGGAAGAGGGCGACCGCGTCGCCGTCTACCCGCACTTCACGCGCTTCGACGTCAGCGACCTGAGGCCGGCGCCGTCGCTGCCGCCGGGGCGGATTTGCTTCGTGGCCGACGCCCACCTCGGCGGACTCGCGCGCCTCTTGCGAATGGCCGGGTTCGACACCATCTACGACAACAGCCTGAGCGGCGACCAGGTCGAGGCGCTGGCGGCGGACCAGGAACGCGTGGTGCTGACGCGCGACCGCGCACTGCTCAAGCGCCGCGGCATAGACTTTGGCTGCTATGTGCGCGCCCAGCGGCCGGAGGCCCAGCTGCACGACCTGTTCGAACACTTCGGCCTGGCCGAGCGTGCCCGCCCGTTCACGCGCTGCCTGCATGACAACGCGCCGCTGCGCAGCGTCGCCAAGGCCGAGGTCCTGGACCGCCTGCCGCCCCAGGTCGCGGCGGTCCAGGACGAATTCAATACCTGCGACCTGTGCGGGCGGGTCTACTGGAAGGGCTCGCACTGGCAGCGCATGAGCGCCGTCCTGGCGCGTGCCGCACAATGAATGAACCCGACCGTGATGTACACTATGACGATCCTTTGCCGACCAGCGTGAGAGCATGTTGCAACAGGTAAGCTTCCCAATTCGCAGCGAATGTCCGCCAGGCGCCTGCGTCTGCGAGCGCGAGCGCCTGCTCGTCGAGCCCGACGCCGACCTGCGGCCCCTGCGCCTGACGCGCATGGAGGAGCAGAAGCTGATCGGCCGGATCGAGAACATCTCGAGCTACGAGGAGCTCAAGCGCCTGCAGGAGAAGATCCGCGCCAACCTCGGCGTCGAGCTGAAGATCGTGCCGGGCCCGAACGAGGTGCGCACCCTGCGCGGCATCGTCATCCTGCTGGAAGACCGGCCGGGCCTGTGCAAGAAGGTCAGGCAGTCGATTCCGGCGGCGATCCGCAAGGTGCTCGACCGCCATCCCGAAATCACCTGGGCCATCCTCGATTCACACGACCTGTTCGGCATGTAGCGCCAGCGCGTCGAATTCGATGAGCTGCGCGCCCAGCGCGCGGGCGAATTCCTGGTCGTGGGTCGAGACCAGCACCACCGCATCCTTGCTCTTCGCCGCCAGCAGCGCGATCAGCAGGGCGCGCGCATTCGCATCCAGGCCGTTCGACGGCTCGTCGAACAGCAGCACCGCCGGCTCGCCGATCCAGGCCGCGGCGATCATCAGCTTCTTCTGCGTGCCGAGCGACATATCGCCGCAGCGGGTGTCCAGGTGGCGCGCCAGACCGAAGCGCTCGACGATGTCCAGCACCGCCGCCGATACCTCGCAAGCCTTGGCCCAGGCGACGAAGGCCAGCAGTTCGCGGCCCGTCATGAAGGGATAGACGGGGCACTCGTCCGGCGCATACGCCAGGCGGGCCTTGGCGGCGGCCGGTTCGGCCTGCAGGTCGAGGCCGTCGATCCAGACCGTGCCGCCGTCGGGCTCTTCGATCCCGGCCAGCACCCGCAGCAAGGTCGACTTGCCGATGCCGTTCGGCCCGCGCAGCGCGTGCACACCGGGGGCGAAGCCGCGGCTCAGGTCCCGCAGGATCTGGCGGGAGCCGTAGGATTTGCATATCCCTTCGAAACGCAGCATTTTTTCTCCTAGGTCAGGCAGGCGATCGTCGCCGCGCACCAGCCGCCGGTGAGCAGGGTAGCGAGGACCACGGCGTGGCGCTCGCTGAGCACGGCCGGCGCGCGCAGGGCACACAGCAGCAGCGAGTACGCGGCCACGCCCGCCAGCGCGCGCTGAGCCGGTACGCCGGCAGCCACCGCCAGCGCCGCCAGGCCGGCCAGGAATGGCAGGGCGAAGGCGAGGACGGCGGCAAGATCGAAGCGCCGGTGCCAGTGTCGCGTCAGCGGCAATGCACCGGTAAAGCCGATGCCGGCGCGGTGCCCCAACTGCAGGCCGCGGAACATGCCGCCGGCCGTCAACGCGACCAGGGCCTGGGCGATCAGGACGGTTGCAAAGCTGCGGCCGTCGCCATCGAACAGCAGCACCAGGCCGAGCGCGGCGCCGGCGATTGTGGCCGCGACCAGCGCCTTGGTCATGGTCTCGTTGCGGCGTTCGCGAACCAGGATGACGAGCGAGACCTGGAGCGCCGGTCCATGACGCCCGGCCAGCATGCGCAGCAACGCGGCCGGCCAGGCCGGCATGGGAATCTCCATCTGCGGGAGCCGGCGGCGCGGACGGCGCCACGGCCCGAAAACGAGGGCGAAGGCGGCAATGGCGCCCACCAGCAGCGCGGCCACCGCCAGGAAGGGTGTACCCTGGCTGGCGGCCAGCAGCAGCGCGCCCGCAGCCATGCCGGCCCATGCTGCAAGTCGCCGTTCGAGCACGGCCAATTGCGCGGCCAGCGCCAGCAGGACCACGTCGATGAGCATGAGCTGGCGCGCCGCCGCGGCACCGTGCGCGGCAACGACGACCAGGGCGGCGCCGGCGATCGCCAGCAGCGGGGTATCGGCCAGCACCAGCACGGCGAGGTCGACCCGGCGCCGCTGGCGGGGCGAGAATGGCAGGGAAGCCGCGTAGGCCATGAAGGCGCCGCCTTCGATCTGCCTGCGCTGCATGCCCGCCCAGGCCGCGCAGGCGAGCAGCAGGACCATCAGGTAGGCGAAGCGCCAGGCGATGCCGTGCCCCGGGGCCAGCAGGCCGAGCAGGGGGCGCCCGAACATCGCCATATTGTCCATCGGCGTGGTGCCGGCCGCCGAGGCCACACCGACGATCAGCACCAGGGCCTGCCAGCGCCGCAGCAGCAGGCGCGCCGTACTGACGGCGTACCAGCGCAGGCGAAGACGGAGCAGGCGAGCGGCAATGATGGCAGTGTCCCGAAAGAGTTGTCGGTCGATTATGGCCTATACTCGAAGGAAACGCCATCAGCCAGGAGTCGCCATGAAGATCGTCATTGCCCCGGATTCGTTCAAGGAAAGCCTGTCGGCGCTGCAGGTGGCCGAGGCCATCGAGGCCGGCCTGCGCGAGGTGTTCGCGGACGCCGAGATCGTCAAGCTGCCGGTGGCCGACGGCGGCGAGGGCACGGTACAGGCGATGATCGACGCCACCGGCGGCCACCGCGTCGAGCTGAGGGCCACCGGGCCGCTGGGCGAGCAGGTCGGGGCCTTCTATGGCATGGCTTCGTCACCGGACGGCGGCGCGCCGCTGGCCGTGATCGAGATGGCCGCCGCCAGCGGGCTCGAACTGGTGCCATCGGAACGCCGCGATCCCTTGCGCGCGACCAGCCGCGGCACCGGAGAACTGATCCTGCACGCCCTGGATGCCGGCGTGCGCCGCTTCGTGCTCGGCGTCGGCGGTAGTGCGACCAACGATGGCGGGGCCGGGATGCTGCAGGCCCTCGGCGTGCGCCTGCTCGATGCCGGCGGCGCGGAGATCGGTCCGGGGGGCGCCGAACTGGCGCGGCTGGACCGTATCGACGTTTCAAGGCTGGACCCGCGCGTGAAGGACAGCCAATTCCATATCGCCTGCGACGTCAGCAATCCGTTGACCGGGCCGAACGGCGCGTCGGCCATCTTTGGGCCGCAGAAGGGCGCGACGCCGGAGATGGTCGCTCGACTGGATGCCAGCCTGGCGAACTATGGCCGCCTCATCGCGCGCGACCTCGGCCAGGACGTGGCCGACATGCCGGGCGCCGGGGCCGGCGGCGGCATCGGCGCGGCGATGGTGGTCTTCCTGGGCGGCCGCCTGCGGCCCGGCATCGAGATCATCGCCGAGGCGGTCGGGCTGGAGCAGGCCGTGCGCGACGCCGATCTCGTGATCACGGGAGAAGGGCGGATCGACGGCCAGAGCGTCAGCGGCAAGACGCCGGTCGGGGTGGCGCGGGTGGCCAAGCGCTTCGGCACGCCGGTGATCGCGATCGGCGGCGGCCTGGCGCGGGATGCGTCGGCCGTGCACGCGCACGGCATCGATGCGGTGTTCGCGGCGGTGTGCCGGCCGTGCACCGTGCAGGAGGCGCTGGCCGAGGCGCGCGAGAACCTGCGTTCGGCGGCGCGCAATGTGGCGCAGGCGCTGCGGATGGGCGCGGCGCTGGAGTCAGGCCGAGGCTGAGCGCCGCATCGCCAGCACCCGCTGGCCCGACGCCAGGTAGCGGGCCAGGCGCTCGGACAGGAAGGGCGGCAGCGCATCCTCCGGCGCGGGTTCGAAGCCGGCCTCGCCGTAGAATCCCGTCAGGTGCTCGTAGGGCAGGCACCAGGCCGTGCCGCGGTCCAGCCAGGGAATACAGCGGGCCAGCAGCGCGCGGCCGATGCCCTGGCGCTGGAATGACTGCGCCACCTGCATGCCGCGCAGGACGATGTCGCCGTGCTCCTCGCACAAGCGAACGGCGCCGGCCAGGCGGCCGTCCAGGTCTGCGGCGAACGTCAGGTCGGCTGCCGACACGCCGCCGCCATATCCTGCGGCCTCGTAGAAACCGGCAATCCTGGCGAGTTTGCCGGGCTGTACGACAGCGATTTCAAGCATGGGTTTCCTCAGGCGCTGACCGGCAGAGGGCCGCCGCGGCGCAGCCACCCAGCAGCGCGCCCAGCACGTGCGCCTGCCAGGCCACGGCCACGCCCGCCGGCAGGTCGGTGAATGCAGCCATGTTCGCGCAGGCTTCCCACAGCGTCTTGCTGGCCAGCGCAAGCGCGGCACAGGCGAGCACGGGCCGGCTGTCCGGGTAGCGGTCCCAGGCCGGCACGCCGCCCAGCACCGCGGTCAGCACGGCCAGGCCGGAGGCGCCGCGGTACTCGTGCATCCCCGGTACGAAGATCAACAGGCCGAGCGACAGCAGCAAGGCGCCGCTACCTAGCACAAGGGCATAGCGCCGCGAGCCGATCAACGCTTCGGTCAGCGCACCCAGCGTGAGCAGCGCCAGCACATCGGCGCCCGCATGCGAGGCCGAGAAATGCACGAGGTGGCCGCTCCACAGGCGCCACAGCTCGCCGTGCAGGATGGCGGCGCGCTCCCAGGCGAGTCCGGACGCTGCCTGCTCGCCGGCGCAGGCCAGCAGCAGGCAGATGCCGGCCAGCGCTAACGAGACGGGCGCAGTCTTAAGCACGGCGGCGCACGATCCAGCAAGCCGCGCCGGCGAGCAGCAGGGCCGCCGTCCAGCCGAATCCGCCGGCGCCGCGTCCGCCGCGGTATCCCTCGCCGCGCTCGACCTGGATGCCCGGATCGGATTTCGCCCGTTCCTTGAAACTCGCCAGCTGCATCTGCAGCGCCGGAATCATCCGCTCGACCGCCTGCGCGTAACCGTCCGACTGCGCACCGCGGACCTCCCTGCTGTAGCCGGCCAGGGTCGACGACCCCTTCACCTGACTCATGCCTGGCGCGCGGAACAGCAGCTTGCGGCTGCGGACATCGAACACGGCGGCATCCACCATGGTCTGCACGTCGTACTGGTCGCCTTTGATCAGATAGGCGCCGACCACGGTCCAGTACAGCACCGCCATCCGGTTGGTGTCGTTGAAGCGGATCTGGTCATACGACACCAGCGCGATCACGTCGACGTTGAACATCCGCGCCACCTGGTCGAGGTTGTCGAAGCCGCCGCGCGGGCGCAGGTAGGCGCTCGGGATGACCTCGATGCTGCCGATGTAGTCATACTCCGAGAACGAGGCCTTGACCTTCTCGAGCAGCTGCATCTGCTCGGCGTCCTGCGGCGCGGCGCGTCCGCCGCCCGGCACGAAGGCGATGCCGACACGCACCGGCAGGCGCAGCCTGGTGACGGTCGGCTCCATCTTCGGCGCCTCTTTCGCGTTCGGATACAGGTAGTCGACGATGCTGCCGGCCTGGCGCTCGCCAGTGTGCTGGAACATCGATGCGCAGCCGCCCAGCGCGAGCAGGGCGAGGGCGCAAAGGAGGGTCTTGAAGCGGTTCATGCATGCCTTTCAGTGGTGGCCGGTAGACGGCGGACCGGGGCATGATGACATTTTGAACTGGACGATCAACTGATGAATCCGAAGCGTCGATAATCGACGCCGGCGGTATCGTCTTGCGCTACCGAGACCGGCGTTGCTCAGCTACGCTGTCGATTGCGAGTGCCGTCCGGGTGCTGCTCGTGCGGCGCCAACAGATGAAGGTAGCAACGCGTTTGGATTGTCTGACACGCTGAACGCTGCACCTGGCGCCCCACCTGTCCTTTCGGCGACTAATGGCGGACCTGCAGACCTCGACGATAGCCGTATCGCCGAGCGTCGTTACCTGCGTATCCGAAACGGCGCTTGCGAACGAACCGAAGAGGAACCACTTGCTGGGCACGTGGACCCTCACGAAAGTACCCGATTCGTCGGAAATCTCATCGATCGGTGATGCGGAAGTGGCAGCTCGTATCGGTAAAAAGCTGGTCATCGCGCCAAACAACATCACGGTGGCGGGGAAAAGCTGCCGCAAACCGCCGAAGTTCGCCCGACACTACGAAGACGCGGCGAAGTACGTTTGAAAGACGGCGCACGCGCCGGTCGATCGTCTCGGCATTCCGACTGTCGTAGGGGCAGTCGATCTGGCGTGCACCGAAGCCCTCATCAAGGGATAGAACCATTTCGTGATCTATTGGCAGGGCTTCATCTTCGACGCGGTGAAGACAGAGTAAACCGCCCGACAGCTGGCCCGAGCTCGGGGGAGGCACGGGCCAGTAGCGTCCTCAATGCGCCTGCCCGCCCCCCAAATAAGCCGCCACCACCTTCGGATCGTTTTTCAAATCCGCCGCCGGCCCGTGCACGGCAATGGTGCCGTTCTCCAGCACATAGCCATAATCGGCCACGTTCAAGGCCGCCTGCGCGAACTGCTCCACCAGCAGCATGGTCACGCCCTCGGATTTCAGCCGCGCGATGATGCGGAAGACCTCGTCGACCAGGATGGGCGCCAGGCCCATCGAGGGTTCGTCGAGCAGCACGACATCCGGATTCAGCATCACGGCGCGCGCCATCGCCAGCATCTGCTGCTCGCCGCCGGACAGGGTGCCGGCCAGCTGGAGGCGGCGCTCCTTCAGGCGCGGAAACAGTTCGAGCGCGCGTTCGAGGTCGTGCTGGACGTCGCCTTTCGGGCGCGCGCGCGTGAAGCGCGGGAAGGCGCCCAGCAGCAGGTTGTCGGTGACGCTCATGGTGGCGAACACGCGCCGGCCCTCCGGCGAGTGGGCCAGGCCGGCGCGCGCGATGCGGTGCGAGTCGAGGCCGGTGATGTCGCGGCCGTCGAGCTGCACGCTGCCGCTCTTCGGTTTGATCATGCCGGAGATGGCGCGCATGGTGGTGGTCTTGCCGGCGCCGTTGCTGCCGATGAGGGTCACCAGCTGGCCCTTCGGGACCTCGAGGGAGATCCCGTGCAGGACGTCGACCTTGCCGTAGGCGGCGTGCAGATTCTGGATCGATAGCATCTTGGCTTGTCCTCTCAATGTGCGGCGGCTTGCGGCGGCGCTTCGGCGGCGCCGCCCAGGTAGGCCTCGATGACCTTCGGATCGGACTGCACCATGCCGGGCGTGCCCTCGGCGATCTTCTGGCCGAAGTCGAGCACGGTGACGGTATCCGAGATCGACATCACGACATCCATGTGGTGCTCGATCAGCACGATGGTGATGCCGTGGTCGCGGATCTTGCGGATGATCGCCATCAGCTCGCGGATGTCGGGCGCGGTCAGGCCGGCCGCCGGTTCGTCCAGCAGCAGCAGGCGCGGATCCAGCGCCAGCGCGCGGCCGATCTCCAGCAGGCGCTGCTTGCCGTAAGGGAGGTTGCGCGCTTCTTCCATCGCCAGGTCGGCCAGGCCGATGAATTCGAGGATGGCCGCCGCGCGCACGCGGGCCGCCGCTTCCTCACGCTTGTAGCGCGGGGTGGACAGCATGGCGTCACCCACCGTCGAACGGAAGCTGTGGTGCAGGCCGACCAGCACGTTCTCGGTGGCGGTCATCTCGCCGAACAGCTGCACGTTCTGGAAGGTGCGGGCGATGCCGCCCAGCGCGATCTGCGACGGCGTGCGGCCGGTGATGGCGTGGCCGGCGAATACGACGCCGCCTGCGGTCGGTTTGTAGATGCCGGTCAGGACGTTCATCATCGTGCTCTTGCCCGAGCCGTTCGGTCCGATCAGGCCGTGCACCGAGCCGCGCGCCACGTTCAGGTCGACCTGGTTCAGCGCCTTCAGTCCGCCGAACTGCATCAGCACCTGCTCCACGCGCAGCAGCTCGCCGCCCTCGGCGCCGGCTTCGGCACGCGCACCGGATGCCTTCATGCCGGCGAACGGATCGGCCTCGCCGGCGCCCTGGACCGCGGCGACGTGGACGCGGCCGCGTCCGAACAGGCTCTTGAAGAAGCCGACGATGCCGTCCTGCAGGTAGTAGACGACGAACAGGGTCATCAGGCCGAAGATGGTGAGGCGCCAGTCGACCATGCTGTCCAGCCTGTAGGCGAAGACGGCCATCGCGATCGTCCCCACCACCGGCACCGCGGCGCGCGCTACGGTGGTGCGGCGCTTGGCCAGCATCAGCGCGGCGATGACGACGGCGGCGACGGCGGCCGAGATCGCGATCTTGCGGAACACCTCGATGTCGGACAGGAGGCTGGGCAGCATGACCACGATGGTGGCACCGATCAGCGAGCCGAGGCGGCTCTTGCGGCCGCCCATGATCACGGCCAGCAGGAACAGGATGGTCAGCTCGAAGTTGTAGCTGTTCGGCGAGATGTACTGCTCCGAATAGGCGTACAGGCTGCCGGCCAGGCCCGCGAAGCCGGCGCTGATCACGAAGGCATAGACCTTGTAGCGGTACACCGACACGCCCATGCAGTCCGAGGCGATGGGGCTGTCGCGCAGGGCTTCGAAGGCGCGCCCGATGTGGGAGCGCAGCAGTCGGTGCACCAGTAGCAGGGACAGGAACATGAAGCCGGCCACCGCGTAGTAGTACTGGACCTCGGTCAGTTCCGTGCCCATCACGGTGGGCTTCTGCAGCTGGATGCCGAGCGGGCCTTCGGTCAGGAAGGTCATCTCGTTGATCAGGATTTGCACGATGGTGCCGAAGGCCAGCGTCACCATCGCCAGGTAGGGGCCGGTCACGCGCAGGGCAGGCAGGGCAAGGATCACGCCGAACAGGGCGCAGCCGATCACGCTGGCGGGCAGGGTCGCGTACCAGGGCATGGCCAGTTTCAGCACCAGCACCCCGGTGATGTAGGAGCCGATGCCGAACAGGCCGGCGTGGCCCAGCGAGACCTGGCCGGTGTAGCCGACCACGATGTCCAGGCCGTACAGCAGAATGGCGTAGATCAGGATGGTCTCGGCAAGGTGGATGTAGTAGGGATTCGCGAACAGCAGCGGATAGGCCGCGACCAGGACGATGCCCAGCGCGACGGCGGCGGCGAGTTTTTTGTTCATGCTCTATACCTTCTTGATCGCGGCCTTGCCGAACAGGCCGGACGGCTTCACCGCCAGCACCAGCAGCAGGAGCACCAGGCCCGGCACTTCCTTGTAGCCGGTCGACAGGTAGAAGCCGGTGGCGGTTTCGGCGATGCCGAGGATGATGCCGCCGACGATCGCGCCCATGCCGGAGGTGAGGCCGCCGATGATCGCCACCGCGAAGGCCTTCAGGCCCAGCGAGGCGCCCATCGTGGCGGAGGTCAGGGTGAGCGGCGCGATCAGGGCGCCGGCGAAGGCCGCCGTCGCCGAGGAGAGGGCGTACGAGAAGGTGATCACCATGCGCGTGTTGATGCCCATGAGGCCGGCCGCGTCGCGGTCGTTGGCGGTGGCGACCACCGCCTTGCCGTAGATCGATTTGCGGTTGAAGATCTCGACCGCCAGCATGATGGCGACGGCGCCGATGATGACCGCCACCTGCATCGGCTGCACGTTCGCGCCCAGCACCGTGAAGGGCTCGGACGACAGCGGCGAGGGGAAGGGCAGCACGTCCTTGCCCCAGATATTCTCGGCCACGTTCTTGAAGATGATGGCCAGTGCGATGGTCGACATGATCCAGCCGAATTCGGACTTGATGCGGATCGCCGGGCGCACCCCGATCCATTCGACGAACATGCCCTGCAGGGCGCCGAACACCATCACCAGCGGGACCATCAGCCAGTAGCTGATATAGGGACCGCCATGGATGGTCCCGACCAGGGACAAGCCGACCAGGGCGCCCAGCATCAGGGCCTCGCCCTGGCCGAAGTTCAGCGTGCCGGAAGTGGCGAAAGTGAGTTGATAGCCGAAGGCGATGACGGCATAGATCATGCCGAGCGCGATCCCGGAGAAGACCAGCTGGAGGAGGATGTCCATTTTTACCCTAGTGACCGATACGTCTGCCCGTCGTCCCCGCGCAGGCGGGGGCGACGGATAAGTGCGCTAGGTGCGCGGGCTTACTTCACCGGCACAACCCGGCCATTCTGCACTTCGCCGAACTTGGTGTTGTCGAAGTTGATGGCTTCGTGGTCGGTGTGGCTGTAGGGCTTGTTGTAGGTGGTGACCACGCCTTCGATCGGGGTCTTCAGGTTTTCCAGGGCGGATGCGATCTTCGGGCCTTCCGTGCTGCCGGCCTGCTGGATTGCGGCGGCCAGCAGGTAGATCGAGTCGTAGCCCTGGGCCGCCGACACCGCCGACGGCATGCGGCCGTTCGGCGGGTTGTAGGCTTTCACGTAGGCGTCGATGAAGGCCTTGCGTTTGGGCGTATCCGGGTTCTGGATGAAGGTCTGCGGCATCCGGGTGCCGTTGCCGTTGGCGCCGGCGTTGTCGATGAAGTTGGCCATTGCGAGCGTCCAGCTGCCGACGATCGGCACCTTCCAGCCCAGCTTCTGCATGCCGTTGGCGATCTGCGCCAGTTCGGGGCCGATGCCGTAGGTGAGCACGACGTCCGCGCCGGCCTGCTTGGCGCGCAGCAGCTGTGCCGTCATGTCGACGTCGCCGATGTTGTACTTCTCGACCGAGATCGGTTTCACGCTCTTCGCGGCCAGGACCTTTTCGAGGTCTTCGCGGCCGAGCTGGCCGTAGTTGGTCGAATCGGCCAGGATCGCCGGCTTCTTGAAGCCGCGGCGGATCGCTTCCTCGGCGATCATGGTCGACTGGATGGTGTCGTTGGCGGAGTTGCGGAAGACGTAGTTCTCGGGCTGGTTGGCAAACTGCTTGGTGACGATCGAGCCGGTGGCGACGTTGTTCATCACCGGGATCTTGGCCTGCTGGTAGAAGCGCTGCGAAGCCAGGGCCACGCCGGTGTTGATGTAGCCGACGGTGGCCACCACCTTTTCCTTGTTGATCAGTTCCTGGGCGATCTGCACGCCGCGTTCCGGCTTGGCCTCGTCGTCGCGTTCGACCATCTGGAGTTGGCGTCCCAGCACGCCACCTTTGGCATTGATTTCATTCACCGCCAGGCGGACGCCGTCGCGCATCGACACGCCCATCGGCGCCGAGCCGCCGGTGAAGGGGCCGGACACGCCGATCTTGATCGGCTCCGCCGCCATGCCTGACATCGAAAAACCCAGTGCTACCCCTGCAACCAATGCTTTCAGTCTGAAATCCATTGCTGTCTCCGTAGTTGATTTTTATGCCGCACGCTGGCGCGCGCCGAGGCTGGCGCAGACCTGTCGTCGAGCCATTCTAGGATAGCAATTGGGCAACAGCAAACGATTCATGTGACGCGTTGCACCATGCGTCATTCATGCAAATGCGTAAGAAAAACGTAAGGAAGAGGGTGTATGGCAGGGCGAAAAAAAAGAGGCCGCACCGCAGTGCGACCTCCCCATTTTAGTGCAAATTTTCCGGCTTAGCGATGACCGCGCCAGCGGCCGCCACCGTGGTAGCCGCGATGGCCGCCCCAGTTGCTCCAGCTGAAGCCGAGGCCGATCGAGATCGGCGGATACCAGAACGGATCATAGACCGGCGCCGGCGCATAGATCGGGGCCGGCACGTACACCGGCTGGGTCACGTAGGTGGGGCCGCTCGGCACCGGGCTATAGGTAACGACGTCCGAGGTGGTGACGCGGCCGGCATTGCCCGAGGCGGCGGCCTGGGCCGCGGTGCCATTCGGGACCGGGGTTACCGAGACGACCTGCCAGCCGTTCGCGTCCGGGGCTTGCGCGTAGGCGCGCGTGCCGTAGTTGGCGGGACCGGGATACTGGGTCGCGCAGCCGCTCAGTGCGGCCACTGCAAGAATGATGGCGAGTTTTTTCATGGCGGTTCTCCTCACCTGCATACTACCCAGTTTCTTGTGGCGCCCGCTTTTTGATTTACAGGCTGTTACACCTGTTCACTCTCCTGAAACGTGAGGCAAGCTCAGGAGCGGCGGCGCCGGCTGGACAGCGCCACCGCGGCCAGGATCATGCCGAAGCCCGCCACATGATAAAGGTGGGGCGCTTCGCCCAGCAGCGGCCAGGCAGCCAGGGTCGCGAACAGCGGGATCAGGTAGACCGACATGCTGGCCCGCGCAGGCCCCGCCACCGCCACCAGGCGGTCGAAGCAGAAGTAGGCGCCCAGGCTGGGGACGATAGCCAGGAAGCCGAGCGCCACGTAGAGGCGGCCGTCGCCGAAGGACGGCACATCGCCGCTGGCCGCTTCGAGGGCCGCGAACGGTGCCAGCACCAGCGCGCCGCCGCCGATCAGGGCCGCCAGCTTGACGGTGCCGGGCAGCGGCGGCAGCGGCACGCGCTTGTTGAAGACCGTGTACAGCGACCAGCCGATCGCGGCCAGCACCACCCACAGGTCGCCGCGGCCGAACTCGAGCTGGCCGAGGGCGCCGAGGTCGCCCTTCGTCAGCACCACCAGCACGCCGGCGATCGCCACCATCAGGCCCCAGCCCTGGCGGCGGCCCAGCGGGGCTTTCCACACCAGGCGTTCGACCAGGGTCACCAGGGCCGGACAGGCGGCCAGGATGATGGCGACGTTGGCGGCGCCGGTGTGGCGCGCGCCGATGTATTGCGGGGCCACCGCCATGCCCATGCCCAGCGTGGACAACAGCAGGATGCGCGGCCAGTTGGCCAGCAGGGTGCCGCGCAGCGCCCACATGCGCGGGCCGACGGTCGGCATCAGGATCAGGAAGGCCAGCGCCCAGCGGCCGAAAGCGAGGAATACGGGAGGAATCGCCGCACCCTGGGCCCAGCGCGCGACCACCAGATTGGCGGCGAACAGCGCGGGCGTGATGAGCATGAGGGGCAATTCGGCATTGAAGGCGGCGCCCTGGACACCGAGCCCGCCGCGGGATACTGCTTCCGACACAAAGTACTCCTTACATAAGACGCCGGAATCATACTGCAGCGCACAAAAAATGTGCTTCTGTTGCGCCTGCCTGAGCGCGGGAATATGGATGATTCTTTTGCGTCTGGAGTAAAATGCGAAAGAATTATCTTCAACCATGCCTGTATAGACAAGGAAGACGCCATGAAAGACGGCCAACTCGACGAAATCGACCGCCAGATCCTGCGCACCCTGGGCCGCGACGGACGCATCAGCAACCAGAAACTGGCCGATACGGTGAACCTGTCGCCGACCCCCTGCTGGCACCGCGTCAAGGCGCTCGAGGACGGCGGCTACATCACCGGCTATGCGGCCCTGCTCGACCAGCGCCGCATGGGCGTGCCGGATACCGTGATCATCGAGGTCACGGTGGACCGCCACGACGACGAAATCTTCAAGGCCTTTTCCGACGCCCTTGCCGAGCTGCCGGAAGTGATGGAAGCCTATCTGCTGTCGGGCGAATACGATTACCTGATCAAGGTGGCGGTGG
Source organism: Massilia sp. 01N410 (assembly GCF_056399665.1). NCBI lineage: Bacteria > Pseudomonadati > Pseudomonadota > Betaproteobacteria > Burkholderiales > Oxalobacteraceae > Massilia > Massilia sp. 01N410. Next base: position 25,214 of record NZ_JBFTRV010000009.1, read on the forward strand.
CCGGCACCGAGGGTTACGAGCGCTTCCTGCGCCAGAAGCTGTACAAGCTGCCCGGCGTGCGCCACACGCGCTCGACCTTCACGCTGCGCTGCCTGAAGCGCTCGCCCTCGGTGACCCCGTCCTTCACTGCGTGAAGAGGGCCAGCGGCACCGCCTGCGCCATCGCCTGGTAGCCGGCGCTGTTCGGATGCAGGTGGTCGCCGCTGTCGTAAGCGGCGCGCAGGCGCGTGATGCGGGCCGGATCGCGCAGCGCCAGCTCGAAGTCGACCACGGCGTCGTAGGTGCCGCCGCTGCGCATCCAGGCATTGAAGCTCTTGCGCACGTTCTCCCGCGCCGCCGTGTAGTAGGCGTGGCCTTCGAAAGGTGTCAGGGTGGCGCCGACCGCGCGCAGGCCGCGTGCGCGGGCCTTCGCCACCAGTTGCTGGTGGCCGGCGATCAGGCTGCCGACCGGGATCGGATTCGCCCCCGGGCTGTAGACGATGTCGTTGATGCCGATGAGCACGACCATCCAGCGCACGCCGGAGGTGGCCGCGATGTCGCGGTCGAAGCGGTCGAGCGCCTTCTGGCCGGTCAGCATCGCCTCCGGATAATCCTTCAACAGGGAGTTGGCGGCGATGCCGCGGTTGGCCACGCCGATATTCCCGGCCACGCCCAGCTCCAGCTGCAGGCGCCGCGCCAGCAGGTCCGGCCAGCGCCGGTTGGTATTCGCGCTGCTGCCCTGGCCGTCGGTGATCGAGTCGCCGAGCGCGGCGACGGCCGCCGTGGCAGCCAGGCCGGAATAGGCGCCGCTGACGTCGACCTCGGTCAGGAACGGCCAGGTGGCGATGCTGCGCGCGACCGGCAGGTTCGATGCCGCGCTGTAGCTGCCGGCGCTCGAGACATAGCCGGCCTGCAGCGCCTGGTTGTGGAGGGTCGTGACGCGGGTCGAGGCCGGCAGGTAGAGGCTGACGGCGAGGTCGGCAAAGGGCGGCAGGTTGAAGCTGACCGGATCCGACAGCACGGCGGTACCGGCGGCGATCGTGACCGGGGCCCGCCCGCCGAACAGCAGCTGGCGGTCGGTGCCGGCAACCAGCGCCGCGCCGCTGGTGCGCAGGGCGATGCGGGCGGCGCCGATGGACAATGGCGCGCTGCCCATTTCGTTCGAGATGCGGATGCGCGCCCGGCTGCCGCCGGCGCTGGCATGCGCGATCAGACGCAGGGTCTGGTTGGCCAGCACCATCGTCGAGGCCGCGGGCGGCGGGCCGGCCGGCGCCGTTCCCCAGGTGGCAACCCAGGCTTCCACCGCCAGGGCCTGCAGCTCCTGTGCCGCGGCAGGCAGGGCCAGCGCCGCGGCGAGGGCGGGGCCGGCGCGGAGAAAATCGCGGCGTCGCGGACACTGGGGAACTTGAACCGGGGGAGCGGCGTCATTCTCGACGCCATCGTTTTCGGCAAACTGGGTCGGTTTCATGTTCGGCTCCTGGGGGTTGGACAAGCGTTAGACTGCCAATCGCGGAGCCGGAACAGGAAAAGTATTTGCGCCACCTCACACCTCGTGCGAGTGGCGCAGGGTTTATTGCAGGATGGTCAGCAGCCCGTCGAGCCCGGAGAAATTCAGGGCCACATCGGCCTGGGCGCGCACCACCGGCTTGGCGCGGAAGGCCACCGACAGGCCGGCAATCCCCATCATCTTGAGGTCGTTGGCGCCGTCGCCCATCACGATCGCCTGTTTCGGATCGATGCCGAGTTCGGCGCAGACGCGCTGCACGGTGCGCATCTTCTCTTCGGCATCGACGATGCCGCCCACCACCCGTCCGGTCAGCACGCCGCCCTCGGCTTCGAGCACGTTGGCGTGCACGTAGTCCAGCCCCAGGCGGGTCTTCAGGCGCTCGGTAAAGAAGGTGAAACCGCCCGACACCAGCAGGGTCTTCAGGCCGGCCGCCTGCACCGCCTCGAGCATCGCTTCGCCGCCCGCGGAAATGCGCAGGCGCTCTGCGTACACGCGCTCCAGCGCTTCCACCGGCAAGCCTTCCAGCAGGGCCACGCGGCGCTTCAGGCTCTCCGAAAAATCGAGTTCGCCGCGCATGGCGGCTTCGGTGATGGCGGACACCTGCGGCTTCAGGCCCTGCATGTCGGCGATCTCGTCGATGCATTCGATGGTGATCAGGGTCGAGTCCATGTCCATCGCGACCAGCCTGAAGTCGGCCAGGGTGAGACCGGCATCGACGAAGGTGGCGTCGACGCCGGCGGCGTGGGCGGCGGATTCGACCGTCGCCTTCAGCGCGGGCGTGAAGTCGAGGCCTTCGCAGCGCAGCGCGTGCGCGTGGATGGGCGTGCTGCTGCGCGGACAGGCCGGCGCGGCGACCTGTGCGAGCACGGCCTGGTCGGCCGCGGGGCCCTGGAGGATCAGTTTCTTGGACATGGCGAACTTAAGCTAGTAATTGTTTGATGGTCTGCTTGACCTGGTTCACGCGCGCCTGCAGGTCCGGCATGGCGGCGGTGATGCGCAGCTTGTCCTGGCCGGCCAGCTTGACCTGGCGGTTTTTCTGGATCAGCGTGATGATCCTGATCGGATCGATCGGCGGCTTTTCCATGAACTGCAGGTTGGCGGCTTCCGCGTGGGCGTCGATCTTCACGATGCCGACCTGCTTGGCCGAGATGCGCAGTCGGTGGGTCTCGATCAGGGCCTTCACCGCATCCGGAAGTTTGCCGAAGCGGTCGATCAGCTCTTCCTGCATGTCGTCGATGCGGTCCTGGGTTTCGCAGTTGGCCAGGCGCTTGTAGATCGACAGGCGCTCGTGGACATCGCCGCAGAAGTCGGCCGGCAGCAGGGCCGGCACGTGCAGGTTGATCTCGGTGGTCGAAGACAGCGGCGCGCTCATGTCCGGCTCGCGGCCGGCCTTCAGCGCCTTCACCGCCTCGTTCAGCATATCGGAATAGAGCTGGAACCCCACCTCCAGCATTTCGCCGGACTGGTTCTCGCCCAGCACCTCGCCGGCGCCGCGAATTTCCAGATCGTGCATCGCGAGGTAGAAGCCGCTGCCCAGTTCCTCCATCGCCTGGATCGCGTCCAGGCGGCGCTGCGCCTGCTTGGTCATGTTCAGGGCGTCGTTCACCAGCAGGTAGGCGTAGGCCTGGTGGTGCGAACGGCCGACGCGGCCGCGCAGCTGGTGCAGCTGGGCCAGGCCGAATTTATCGGCGCGGTGCATGATGATGGTGTTCGCGGACGGCACGTCGATGCCGGTCTCGATGATGGTCGTGCACAGCAGGATGTTGAAGCGCTGGGCCACGAAGTCGCGCATCACCTTTTCGAGGTCGCGCTCGTGCATCTGGCCGTGGGCCACGCCGATGCGCGCCTCCGGCACCAGTTCGCGCAGCATCGCCAGGCGGTTTTCGATGGTCTCGACTTCGTTGTGCAGGAAGTAGACCTGGCCGCCGCGTTTCAGCTCGCGGAGAACGGCTTCGCGGATGATGGAGCCGTCTTCGCTGCGCACGAAGGTCTTGATGGCCAGACGCTTCTGCGGTGCGGTGGCGATCACCGAGAAGTCGCGCAGGCCTTCCAGCGCCATGCCGAGGGTCCGCGGGATCGGCGTCGCGGTCAGGGTCAGCACGTCGACCTCGGCGCGCAGGGCCTTCAGCGCTTCCTTCTGGCGCACGCCGAAGCGGTGCTCCTCGTCGATGATGACGAGCCCGAGACGCGTGAACTTCACGTCCGGCGACAGCAGTTTATGGGTGCCGATCACGATGTCGACGGTGCCGTCGGCCATGCCCTTGATCGCGTTGTTGATCTCCTTGCCGGTGCGGAAGCGCGACAGCTCGGCGATCTTCACCGGCCAGTCGGCGAAGCGGTCGCTGAAGGTCTGCGCATGCTGCTCGGCCAGCAGGGTGGTCGGGGCCAGGATCGCCACCTGCTTGCCGCCCATGACGGCGATGAAGGCGGCGCGCAACGCGACCTCGGTCTTGCCGAAGCCGACGTCGCCGCAGACCAGGCGGTCCATCGGGCGGCCGGAGGTCATGTCCTGGATCACGTTCTGGATCGCGGCGCGCTGGTCGGGCGTCTCGTCGAAGCCGAAGCTCTGGGCGAAGTTCTCGTAGTCGACCGCGGAGTATTCGAAGCTGTGTCCCTGGCGCGCGGCGCGGCGGGCGTAGAGGTTCAGCAGCTCGGCGGCGGTGTCGCGCACCTGTTCGGCGGCTTTTCTCTTGGCCTTGTCCCACTGGCCGGAGCCGAGGGCGTGCAGCGGCGCGTCTTCCGGGCTGGCGCCGGAGTAGCGCGAAATCACGTGCAGCTGCGACACCGGTACGTAGAGCTTGGTCTCCTTGGCGTACTCCAGGTGCAGGAACTCGGTATCGCCTTCGCCCAGGTCCATGCTGATCAGGCCCATGTAGCGGCCGATGCCGTGGTTGATGTGCACGACAGGATCGCCGACCTTCAGCTCCGACAGGTCGCGCACCATCGACTCGACCTGGGACGTGGCTTCCTGTTTCTTCTTGCCGGCGCGTTTGCCTCCGCCCGCATACAGCTCGGTCTCGGTGATGAAGACCAGGCGGCCGGTCGACTCCTCGGACAGCTCGAAACCGGCCTGCAGGGGCGCGACGCCGAGGGCCACTCTGGCATCGCTGGCGCGCAGGCCCTCGAAGCCTTCGATCAGGGCCAGGTCCAGCTTGTACTCGTTGAAGTACTGCTGCAGGGTCTCGCGGCGGCCGGCCGATTCGGCGCAGATCATCACGCGGGTGTCCACGCGCATCAGGTAAGAGCGCAGATTCGACAGCGGATCTTCGAGGCGGCGGTTGACGGCAATGTCCGGGATCGGCGCCGACAATTCGGAAGCGGCGGCGGCGGGATCGCGCGCGATGGCCCAGCGGCCGTGCGGCTTGGCGCTGACGAAGAAATCCTCGGCGCCGAGGAAAATCTCCTTCGGCTCCAGGATCGGGCGTTCGCGGTCGGCCTTCAGGAACTTGTAGCGCGATTCCGTATCCGCCCAGAACCGCTGGATCGCGGCTTCGATGTCGCCGACCAGGGCCAGCGGGGATTCCTCGGGCAGGTAGTCGAACAGGGTCGCGGTCTGGTCGAAGAACAGCGGCAGGTAGTATTCGATGCCGGCCGAGGCGATGCCGCTGCCGATGTCCTTGTAGACCGGCGAGCGGGTCGGGTCGCCCTCGAAGCGCTCGCGCCAGCGGCCGCGGAAGGCGGTGCGCGCCTGCTCGTCCATCGGGAACTCGCGGCCCGGCAGCAGGCGCACTTCCTTGACCGGGTACAGCGAGCGCTGGGTATCGGCGTCGAAGGTGCGGATGGTTTCGATCTCGTCGCCGAACAGGTCGAGGCGGTAGGGCAGGCTCGATCCCATCGGGAACAGGTCGATCAGGCCGCCGCGCACCGAGTACTCGCCCGGCGACATCACCTGGGTCACGTGGCTGTAGCCGGCCAGGGTCAGCTGCGCCTTCAGCCTGGCTTCGTCCAGCTTCTCGCCCTGGCGGAAGAAGAAGGTGTAGGCGGCGAGAAAAGAAGGCGGCGCCAGGCGCACCAGCGCCGTGGTGGCCGGCACCACCAGCACGTCGCACTGGCCGTTGCGGATCTCGTGCAGGGTGGCCAGGCGCTCGGACACCAGGTCCTGGTGCGGCGAGAACGCATCGTAGGGCAGGGTTTCCCAGTCCGGCAGCAGGTGGCAGGACAGCTTGCCGTCCGCGAACCAGGGGATTTCGTCGAGCAGGCGCTGGCCGTCGCTGGCGTTCGCCACGATCACGGTCAGCATCTGCCCGCCGGCCTTCAGCTCGAGCGCGGCAAGGGCCAGCGCATAGGCATCCGAGGAACCATGCAGCGCCGGCAGGGCAAAGCGTTGACCGGGTTTGGGGAGGTGTTTTTTCAGGTCGAAAGGCATGCTGGAATTATAGTCGAACGAGGCCGCCGAGCACTCGCGCCGAGCCGGCGTCGAGGCCGGCCACGGCCGGGTCGTCGCCGGCCAGCATGCCGTCGTCCAATAGCAGGCGCAGCAGGGCCAGATTTTCGGCCCGGCCCAGGCTGACGGACAGCGGCTGGGCGGCCGACGGTCCGCTGCCCGCCGCGCCGAGGATCGCGGCGGCGATCGGCGGCGGCAGTTCCCACTGCAGGGCGATACGGGCCGCCAGCGTGCGGGTGCGCGCCAGCAGCGCGGTGACGAAGGCCGGGTCCTGGGGCAGGGCGTCGGTGTCGAGCATGCCGTCGAACAGGCGCATGGCCACGATCAGGCCGAGGTCGTCCATCAGGCCCGCCAGGTAGGCTTCGAAAGCATCGGCGCCCAGGCCGGGGGCGAGCAGGCTGGCGGCCAGCGCGCATTTCTCGGTATGGCTCCAGATGCGCGGGGCGGCCTGGCGGCTGTGGCGGCCGTTCTGGGTCCCGATCAGCGGGCGAAAGGCGGCACGGGCCAGCAGCATGCGCAAGCCGTTCCGGCCCAGCACCAGCAGGGCGGCGTCGATGGTGCGCACCTGGCCGGAAGAACGGTAGTAGGGACTGTTGGCTTCGCGGATGAGTTCCGCGACCAGGGACGGATCGCGGGCCACCTGGCGCGCCAGCTCGGCGCTCGACGCAGCTTCGTCGCGCAGGCTGCGCAGCAGCTGGGGAATGACTTCGGGGACGCGCGGGACCAGGTCGGCGGCGTGGTCCGGGGAATCGAGCAGGCGGTCGAGTTCGGCCAGCACCAGCTGGCTGTGCCGCTGCGCCTGTGCGGTCGGCGCCGCGGCCGCCGCGCCGGCGGTCAGCCAGCGCCACCAGGCCTGGCCGTGGTCCAGGGGCGCCCGGTCGGACGCCGGCGCCGGCGCTTGGGGCGCGGGTGCGCCGGCCCGCACAGGCGTGTGCGACGCGACGGCGTCATCAACGCCGCCGAACAGCCGCGCAATCCAGTTTTTCATTGCTACGCCCCTCGACTATGCCAGGGGCCATTCTACCCGAGGGGCGGCGGCGGACCGGATTGCGTTTGCAGAGCTCAGTGGCCGGCGGCGCCGCTGTCGCTGGAAGCGCGCACGGAGGGGGTGGTATTTCCGGTGCCGTTGGCGTCGGAATTGTCTTTCGCCGCCGCCGAGCCGGTGGCGGTGGCTGTGCCGGTGGTGGAAGCGCCGGTCGCGCCGGTCTGGAATACCTTCATAGCGGTTTCCCTATAGTGATCGCATGGTGGGGGCCACGGTAAGGCTGGCGGCAAGCGAACCGGGTCGCGGCGACCGGTAAGGCGGGGTGCCGCCATGGTCGCTATTGCCTTCGTTCGGGCCGCACGCCGCCAGGGACGCCGCCAGCAGGAGGGAGGCACCGGCAGGCTGTACGCCTGCTTCGGCCCTTATCTCACTGCGTATTGGTGGGAGGCGGGGTGGTTCCGCTGGTCGTGCCCGAATTGGTGGTGCCGGAAGTGCCGGAACCCGAGGTGCCGCTGCCGGTGCCCCAGTCGTTACGGCCCGAGGTGCCGGTGTTGCCGCTGGCGCCCGAGGTTGCGGTGCCTGAGGCGCCGTTGCCGGAGGTGCCCATGGTGCCGGAGTTGGACGTGCCGGTCGCGCTGCTGCCACTCGAGCTGCCTTCCATCGAGCCGCTGTCGGAGTTGCTGCCGGTCGAGCTGCAGGCTGCCAGGCCAATGGCCATCGCGGCAGCAATCATCACGCTTTGATATTGTTTCATGGTCTACTCCTTCGGTGGTGGATGACGCCATCATGGGGTGGGGGATGGGGTTCCAAAATAGGATGGGTCCGTCCAGCCATGTAGGATAAAGACGACGCTCTTGCTACAAATTTCCCTACAAGAACTGCATTTGGCTTGAAGTGTTCGCACAAAGAAAAAGGCCCCGCGGGTGGCGGGGCCTTGGGGGCAGGGAAGCGGAACGGGCTTAGAACAGGCTGTTCTGAAGCTGCTGCTGTTGCGGTTGCGGCTGCGCCGCCTGCTGCTGCGGTGGCGGTGGCGCGTTCGGATCGGCGTTCGGGTCCACGGCCGGCTGCTGGTCGAGGTCGACGCCGCCGAAGGTCGGACTTTCGGCAAACTCGGCGTAGACCCAGTCGTCGTTTTCGCGCACCAGGCCTTCCGGCTGCGGACGCTCTTCCTGCGGGCGCTTGGCCAGGGCCACCTTCATGTAGTCGATCCAGATCGGCAGCGCCAGGGTGGCGCCGAACTCGCGGCCGCCCAGGGATTTCGGATCGTCATAGCCCATCCAGGCCACCGCCACGACGTTGCCGCCGTAGCCCGAGAACCAGCCGTCGACGGCGTCGCTGGTGGTGCCGGTCTTGCCGGCGATGTCGGTGCGGCCCAGGGCCTTGGTGGCGGCGGCGCCGGTGCCGTAGCGGGCCACGTCGCGCAGCATGCTGTCGGTGATGAAGGCATTGCGCGCATCCAGAACGCGCTGCTCTTCCTGGTGCGCCGCCTGCGGCTTGGTCTCCTGGATCACCTTGCCGTCGGCGTCGACGATCTTCTCGATCAGGTAGGGCTGGACCCGGTAGCCGCCGTTCGCGAACACGGCGTAGGCGCCGGCCATCTGCAGCGGGGTGACGGCGCCGGTGCCCAGCGCCATCGTGTAGTTGGCCGGCTGGCGCGCGACGTCGAAGCCGAACTTGCCGATGAAATCATGGGCGTAGGGCACCGAGATCGCGCGCAACAGGCGCACCGACACCACGTTCTTCGATTCCGCCAGCGCGCGGCGCATGGTGATCGGACCGTCCCACTTGAAATCGTCGTTCTGCGGCGACCAGGTCTTGCCGGCGTCCTCGCCCGGCATGTCGAGCGGGGCGTCGAGGATGCGGGTGGCCGGCGAATAGCCCTTGTCCAGAGAGGCGGAGTAGATGAAGGGCTTGAAGCCGGAACCCGGTTGGCGCCAGGCCTGGGTCACGTGGTTGAACTTTTGGAAGTTGTAGTCGAAGCCGCCCACCAGCGCGTGGTAGGCGCCGGTGTCGGCGTCGATCGCGACGAAGGCCGCAGCCACCTGCGGCACCTGGGTGATAGCCCAGGCGCCCTTGGCATCCCTGGCCACGCGGATGATCGAACCGGTCGAAATGCGGCGCTCTTCCTTGGTGTTCGAGGCCAGCGAGGCGGCCGCGAACTTCAGGCCGGCGCCGCTGATGGTTACGTCGTCGCCGTCGATGGTCTCGACCCGCACCGCCTTGCCGGATGCAGACAGCACCACCGCCGGAATCAGGCCGTCGCTGGTCGGGCGCCTGTTGAGGGCATCGGTAATCGTATCCTCGCGCTCCTGCGGGTCCTCGGGCAGCTCGATGCGGCCTTCCGGTCCGCGGTAGCCGTGGCGCTGGTCGTAGGCCAGCACGTTGCGGCGCACCGAAGCGTAGGCCGCTTCCTGCTCGGCCTTCAGGATGGTCGTGTAGACCTTGATGCCCTTGGTATAGGCGTCGTCCTTGAACTGGTTGTAGACCGCCTGGCGCGCCAGTTCGGCCACGTACTCGGCATGGGTGTCGAATTCCTGGCCGCGGGTGTTCACGCGCAGCGGCTCGGCCAGCGCCTGCTGGTACTGCGCCTCGCTGATGTAATTCAGCTCCCGCATGCGCTTGAGCACCGCATGCTGGCGCTCGCGCGCACGCTTCGGATTCGCCACCGGGTTGTGGCGCGACGGGTTCTGCGGCAGGCCGGCCAGCATCGCCATCTCGGCCACGCTGAGCTGGTCGAGGTTCTTGTTGAAATAGGTGCGCGCGGCGCTCGAGAAGCCGTAGGCGCGCTGGCCCAGGTAGATCTGGTTCATGTACAGCTCGAGGATCTCGTCCTTGCTGAGCGCAGCCTCGATCTTGTAGGCCAGCGCGATCTCGTTGACCTTGCGGCCGATGTGCTTTTCGCGCGACAGGAAGAAGTTGCGCGCCACCTGCATCGTGATGGTCGAGCCGCCGCCGGCGCCGAAACCGTGGCGCAGGTTCGAATAGACGGCGCCGATGCCGCGCTGGAAGTCGATCGCGCCGTGCTCGTAGAAGCGCGCGTCTTCGATTGCCAGCAGCGATTTCTTCATCAGGTCGGGGATCTTCTGGATCGGGACGAAATCGCGGTGCTCCTCGCCGAACTCCCCGATCAGGACCTTGTCGGCCGTGTAGACGCGTAGCGGGATCTTGGGCCGGTAGTCGGTGACGGCGTCCAGTGCGGGCACATTCGGCAGCACGCGGACCACGACGTAGCCGACCACGCCGGCGACGAACAGGAGGATGAGGGCCAGGGCCAGAAATATAAAACCACGGAGGCGGTTGGGGCGGCGCGGGGCCGGAGTACTCTTAGTTGCCAAACTTGTCTCTCTGATGACGGTCAGATGACCGGCAGATCGCCGTGCCGACAGGGCGTAAACACGGTCTACGTCAAAATTATAATCCGCTTTTCTTCCATTACGGCATGTGCCATAGTGCGAGTTCAAGGCACTGCTAAGCAGTCCCTGCAGTTCAGAAACACGATACGTCCCAAGGAAAAGATGCCGTACGATCCCCATCCACCCGCGGTCAAGCCGTATATCCCGGCGTCCGCCCACCTCCCGGAATTCACCCTGCGCGCCCTGATCATGGGCACGGTGCTGGGCATGATCTTCGGCGCTTCCTCGCTTTACCTGGTGCTGAAGGTCGGCCTCACGGTCAGCGCCTCGATCCCGGTGGCGGTGATCGCGATCACCCTGTTCGGCATGGCCAAGAAGGCCGGCGGGCGCGAATCGACCATCCTCGAGAACTCGATCACCCAGACCGCCGGTTCGGCCGGCGAATCGCTGGCCTTCGGCCTGGGCGTGACCATGCCGGCGATTATGATCCTCGGCTTCGACCTCGAGATCTCGCGCGTCATGCTGGTCGGTGTGCTGGGCGGCCTGCTGGGCATCCTGATGATGATCCCGATGCGCCGCACCATGATCGTCGACCAGCACCGCGAACTCAAGTACCCGGAAGGCACGGCCTGCGCCGAGGTGCTGAAGGCCGCCGCCACGCCCTCGTCGCGCGAAGCCGCGGGCGAGGTGCGCATCGAAGGATCCGATGAGGAGAAGGCCGCTCGCCATCGCGCCTTCCTCATCTTCGGCGGCTTCGGCATCGGGCTGCTGTACAAGGTGTTGAGCATCTCGCTCAAGCTGTGGAAGGACACCGTCAACTTCGTCTTCAACGCGCCATTGAAGGCCGGTTCGGCCGGCGCCGAGATCTCGCCCGAACTGCTGGGCGTCGGCTACATCATCGGTCCGCGCATCGCGATGACGATGGCGGCCGGCGGCGTGCTGTCCTATCTGCTGCTGATCCCGATGATCAAATTCTTCGGCGAGCTCCTGAGCGTTCCGCTGGCGCCGGGAACCATGCTCATCAAGGACATGGGCCCGGACGACATCCGCAGCGCCTACGTACTCTACATCGGCGCTGGTGCGGTTGCCGCCGGCGGTTTGATCAGCCTCGCGCGTTCGCTGCCCACCATCTGGAATGGATTGAAGGGCGGCCTGACCGGCTTCAAGGGCGGCGGCAACGGCGACTCGAAGGGGGATGCCGCACCACTGCGTACCGACCAGGACATCCCGCTCAAATGGGTCGTGATCGGCTGCCTGGGCATCATCGCCGTGATCACCTTCGCCACGCCGCTGCACATGAACCTGCTGGGCGCATTGCTGATCCTGGTGTTCGGTTTCCTGTTCTCGACCGTGTCGTCGCGCCTGACCGGCGAGGTCGGCTCGTCCTCGAACCCGATCTCCGGCATGGCCGTGGCGACCCTGCTGTTCACCTGCCTGATCTTCCTGGTGATGGGCTGGACCGGCGGCCGCTACTACGTGACCGCGCTGTCGGTCGGCGCCATCGTCTGCATCGCCGCCAGCAACGCCGGCACCACCTCGCAGGACCTGAAGACCGGCTTCCTGGTGGGCTCGACCCCGCGCCTGCAGCAGTACGCGATCCTGGCCGGCGCCCTGGCATCAAGCCTGATCCTCGGGCCGATCCTGCTGAAGCTGAACGATGCCGGCACCGTCTACGTGCCCGCCGCCCAGGTGGCGCCGCACGTCACCACCGATGCGTCGAAGCTGAGCCAGACCGCCCAGCTGCAGGGTCCGCAGGCTTCCTCCGACCACGCAAGCTATAAAGTCTGGCAGAAGACGGACACCAACGGCGGGCCGGCCGGCAAATACCTGGTGCGCGACGACGGCTCGCTGGCTTACCTGGTCGACCCGGGCATCAACGGCCAGTTCCACACCCGTCCGGACGGCTCCGAGGTCAAGAAATACGATGCGCCCAAGGCCGTGCTGATGTCTTACATCATCAAGGGCATCCTCGACCAGCAGCTGCCCTGGACCCTGGTGCTGTTCGGCGTGATGATCGCGGTGGTGCTGGAGATGGCGGGCGTGCAGGCGCTGGCGTTCTCGGTGGGCGTGTACCTGCCGCTGGTGTCGACCCTGCCGATCGCGATCGGTGGCCTGATCCGCTGGATGGTCGACCGCCGCAACAACAAGCTGCCGCAGTACGCCGGCCTGAACGAAGAAGAACTGCAGGCCGCCGGCGACCGCAGCTCGGGCACGCTGCTGGCATCCGGCTACATCGCCGGCGGCGCCCTGGCCGGCATCATCATCGCCATCACGGCGGGTGTGCTGACCGATTTCGACAATGCGATGAACAAGTGGGCGGAGGCTGCGAATCCCTTCTTTGCGGGGGTGAATTCGGATGCGCTGTCGATCCTGCCGTATGCGGCCTTGATCGTGTTGTTGTATTGGGTGGGTCGGGAGAAGGCGGCGAAATGATCGTCGTCCCCGCGCAGGCGGGGACGACGTTTATGAGGCGCGGGGTTCGTTAGCGTTCGGGCGACTCAGACGAAGGCGAGGTCGTGCTGCCGGATGGTGTGATCCAACCACTCATCGGTATGCCCGAAGCTGTACCCCAGTGCCTTGGCGCGCGACGTATCCAGCACCATCGGCCCCGGCAAATCGAAGGGCGACAGCCGCCCGGCCTCCGCCGGCGCCGCCGCACGGCGCATCCGCACCGGCGACTCCAGCACCTCGCCGACGCGCTCGTACAGTTGCGAAGCCGACAGCGCCCCATCGCAGGCCGCGTTCACCGGACCGGTGAAGTCCTGCATGCCGCTCCAGAACAGGAAGTCCGCCGCCGCATGCGCGGTCATGAAGGACACGGCCGCGCTCTCGTTCGAATACGGCAGCGTCGCGCCGGCGCGCGCCAGTTCGACGTAGTGGGCGAGGCGGCCTGTAAAGTCTTCCGGGCCGCCCAGCACGTGGGCCAGGCGCGGCGTGACCAGCGGCAGCGAGCCGTCGCGCACCAGGTAGGCTTCGGCCTGCACCTTGCCGCTCACATAGCATTCGGTGGCGCGGCGCGGGTCGTGCCAGGGGTATTGGGTGTCGATGGGCTGGGCCTCGACCGCGAGCCCGGCTTCCGTCAGCAGCCCGGCTGCGCCGAAGCCCAGCACACGGTAGGCGTCGATGGTCGAGGTCATCACATAGCGGCCGACCTGGCCGGCAAAGGTGCGCACGGCGATCGCCGCGTCCAGCGGGCTGTAGCTCATCTGGTCGTAGACGATATCGAAGGGGCCGGCCTTGGCCACGGCGCGCATCGCCAGCTCGTTGCGGCGGTCGGCGCGGATGCGCTGGATGCGGCCGCCGAAGGGATCGGGCGCGTAGCCGCGCGTAGCGATGGTGACACGGTGGCCGGCGTGCAGGAGCCGCTGGACGAGCAGCCTGCCGATGAAACGGGTACCGCCGATCACCAGAATGTTCTTGAACATGGTTTTCCTTACGCTGAAGACGCTGAAAAGCTGGCGGGTTCGTGGTGAATCCGCTATATTTTGTATGCAGCGCAGCAATTGTTCAAACAAGAAAAAAACATTGCAATGAATAAGAAAAACTTATGCATGGTGGGGGCTTGAAGCCCCTGCGCAGCCTGTCCGGGCTGATCGATTTCGAATGTGCCGCGCGTTGGGGCAGCTTCAAGCTGGCGGCACAGGAGCTGCACAAGACCCCGGCCGCCGTCAGCCTGCAGGTCAAGCACCTGGAGGATGCGGTCGGCTTTCCCCTGTTCGTGCGTCATCCGCGCCATATCGCGCTGACCGCCAAGGGCCAGGAACTGGCGATTGCGGTCGGGCGCTCGCTCGGCGACCTGCGCGCCAAGGTCGCCGCACTGCAGCGTGGCGACGAGGAAGCCATCCTGCGCATCTCGACCACGCACTCCTTCGCCATCAAATGGCTGGTGCCGCGGATGCCGCGCTTCACCAAGCGGCATCCGGAACTCGACATCCGCATCGATTCGAACGACACCCCGGTCGACCTGGAAGACGATGGCGTCGACGTCGCGATCCGCTTCGGTCCGGTGAAGGACGGCGATCCGGCGTTGCTGTTCCGCGAGCGGCTGGTGCCGGTCTACAGCCCGGAGCTGCTGGCCGAGGGCCAACAGGAACTCACGCTTGCCGACCTGTCCCGCTTTCCGCTGCTGTGCGAGCGCACGCCGGAAGCCTGGCTGCAACTCTTGAACGAGAACCGCGCCTTGAAGGGAAAATTCGAGGGCAAATACGATTTTTCGCGCACCTTCAGCCACTGGGGCGTGCTGGCCCAGGCCGCGGTGGCCGGGCAGGGGATCGCCCTGGTGCCTTACGGGATCGCCTTCGAGGACATCGCCTCCGGCAGCCTGCGGGTGCTGCAATGCCGCAGCGCGCCCTATGGCAACGGCTACCGCTTCCTGGTCAATCCGCACAAGGAGGCGATGGCCAAGGTGCAGCAGTTTCGTGCCTGGGTCGATGCGGAGATGGAGGCGATGCGGCGCACGCTCGATGCCGGCAATGGCCGCGCTGGCGAACCTCCGGCGAAGTAAGCAGCGCCCTTATTTACAGGGCCGCTTGCTCCTGTCCATCATCGCGTCCAGCTGCGCCGCGCTCAATACCTTCGGCATCGGCTCGTCGACAGGCCTGGGCGGCGGCTCGTTCGGACATGCCGGCACCGCATGCGGCAGCGATGCCGCCAGCGCGAACAGGCGATCGCGCAAGGGCTCGCGCACGAGGTTCGCATCGATCCATAGCTGGTAATCGCGGCGGCCTTCCTTCCACGACAGCAGCGAGACTGCCTTTCCCGACGGGTCTTCTAGCACGACCAGCCGGGCCGGCAGGCCATTGATGCGCTCCGGTTCGTCCTTCGGATCGCGCCAGCTGGTGCTGCCGTCCGCCGACATGTCCTGTTCGAACAGGGTCAGCCGGTGCCCGTCCGGTGTGCGAAAGCCCCGGTACAGGCGGGAACGGACGTCGCCGACCTTTTCGGCGCGGCTGCCGAGGCCTTCGAGCAGTGTAAATGGCGTGTGGCGCAGGTCGACCGGCGTGAAGGCCAGCTTGCGGGTGGCGATGGCGTCCGGCAGGAAGCCGACGTCGAAGCGCTCGAGATCGCCCGGACAGACACGCTCGAAACCGTTGCGCTGTGCCTCGAGCTGGCCGTCGCCGTTTCGCGAGCGGCCCGCCTGGCATTCATATTCCTTGACGCCGGAGCGGACCACCATTGCGCAGGCGCCGATCGCGACGGGGCCGACTCCCGCCAGCAGCCAGCGTTTGGCGGGCGATCGCGCCGGTGCCGGCGCATCGTCGCGCAGGCGTTTCCCGAACCGCGTGCACAGCCAGGCCAGGCCGAGAGCCGGCAGCGCCATCGGCGCACCGGTCACAAGGGCGCCCAGCAGCGGCGCATGCATCCAGATGACGGCACCGAACAGATAGACGGCGCCCGCCAGCAGCACGAGCAGGTTGATGGCGTGTCCGGCGAGCCAAAGCAGGATGCCGATCGTTCTTTTCATGTTTCCTCTCTAGCATGTACGTACGAAAGATGATATTTTCCTACGGTTAATCTTTTTACTTTTCATCATCTTTCCTTATACATATGTCTCGTCACTCCGCGGTCACTGTTCCCTCCGCCTGCAAGGCCATCCCGGCGGCCATCGCCCTGCTGTTCCTGAGCGTCGACGCCGGCGCGCAAACGGCGCCTGCCGCCGGCAAGCCCCTCGAAACCAGCGCCGCCAAGCCGGCCGCAACGGCGAAAGCGAAGGAGGCGGATGCGAAAGCTCCGGCCGCGGTGAGCGCCGATGCGCCGCAGCAGCCGCAGGGCCAGATCGCCACCGTGAACGTGGTCAGCGAACGCCAGACCAACCGCGTGGACCGCCAAGTGTACGACATCAAGAATGACGCCAGCACGGCCGGCGCATCGATCGGCGACGTGCTGAACAACGTGCCTTCGGTGAACGTCGACCCGAACGGCACCGTGCGCCTGCGCGGCAGCGAGCGCGTGACGGTGCTGGTCGACGGCAAGCCGACTGCCCAGTTGCAGGGCGAGAACCGCGCCGCCGCCATCAATGCGCTGCCGGCCGAGAACTATGAATCGGTCCAGGTGATCAACAACCCGGGCGCGGAGTTCGGCAACGAGGCGGGCGGCGGCCCGATCCTGAACCTGATCTCGCGCCGCTACACCAAGCCGGGCGGGAACGGCACGGTGGCCAGTAACGTCGGCCCGGGCGGCCGCGCCAACGCCTTCGCCAACGGCAGCTACAGCGCCGGCTATGCCTCCGTGAACGGCACCCTGAACGTGCGCCGCGACGGCAACGACACCGACACCGAACAGCTGCGCGAGCGCATCGATCCGACGACCGGCGCGATCAGCCGCCTGCGCCAGGATTCGCACAACCATGGCATTAATACCTTCGTCCAGGCCGGCATGGGCGGGCGCTACAACTACAACGAGCGCGACACCATCACCGGCTCGTTCTCGGTCAACAAGCGCGGCAACGACGCCGACTCGAACCAGCATTTCACGGACTTCCGCACGACCCAGTCGCCGGTCGTCGACTACACCACGCGCCGCAAGACCGACGGCGATTCGCGCAACCACGAGATCGTCACCGGCTTCGAGCGCCGCTTCAACTCCGATGGCGAGACGCTGAAGATCGACCTGCGCCACTCGTCGAACAACAACAGCGCGGACACCTCGACCCTGTACCAGGCCCTGGCGATGCCGGCCACCGGCGCGCCCACCCTGCGCGACTACGCGCAGAACGTCGACACGCGCGTGCGCATGACCGACCTGAGCGCCGACTATTCGGGCAAGGCCGGCCCCGGCTTCCTGAACGCGGGTGCACGCCTGCAGCGCCTGCAGCAGACCGCCGACAACCGCTACCTGTTCCTGACCGGCGGCGGCCTGGACACCCGGCGCAGCAACCTGTTCGACCTCGACCAGGACGTGGTGGCGGTGTACGGCACCTACGAGATGCCGCTGAATAAGCTGTGGTCCTTCAAGAGCGGCCTGCGGGTCGAGCGCACCGACCAGGACCTGGACCAGGTCACCACCGGCGTCCAGGCCACCAACCAGTACACCAGCTACCTGCCCAGCCTGTTCCTGACGTATAAGCTGGACCAGTACTCGAACCTGCGCCTGTCCTACGCCGACCGCATCTCGCGCCCGACCTCGGGCGACCTGAACCCCTTCGTCAACTACGCCAACGACTATTACGTCAGCTCGGGCAATCCGCACCTGCATGCGGTCAAGCTGCACTCGCTGGAGCTGGGTTACGAAACCAAGATCAAGGGCCTGATGCCGGTGAGCGTGCGCGGCTACCTGCGCAAGGAATCCGACGTCATCACCGACCGCCGCGTCTTCCTCGACGCGAACACGCTCTTGACCACGCGCGAGAACCTGGGCGACCGCCGTTCGGGCGGCATCGAGTTCTCGGTGATGGGCATGATCCCGCCGAACATGCGCATCAAGGGAATCGCGTTGCCCAACATCCGCTTCATGTTCAACGGGAACTACGGCTTCATCGAACAGGACCGCACCGATGCCATGGGCCTGGCGGGCGGCAAGCGCTCCTCGCCCTCGCTGCAGTTGCAGGGCGGCGGACAATGGCAGATCGGCCCCGACGACGTGCTGACCCTGATGACCTTCCGCCAGGGTAAGCTGCTGTCGGGCGAGGGTTACCGCGAGCCCTTCGGCATGATGAACCTGGCCTACGAACACAAGTTCGACAAGCGCCTGTCGATGAACATTCGCGCCAACGACGTACTGCGCTCGACCGACCAGAAATTCCGCGTCGAGACCGATGTGCTGCGCGACCGCACCGACACCACCGTGCACCAGCGCCGCCTCTACGTGGGCTTGCGCTACACCTTCGGCGGCACGACCGGCAACGACGCGGTGCGCAACGCGATGCAGGCGGCCGGCATCAACGTCGACAGCCCGCAGGCGCGCGAAGCGATGCGCCGGGCGCAGGAGATGCAGCAGGCGCAGGCCCAGGCTGCGAGCGAAGCGCAGAAGGGTGCGCCGGTACCGGCTGCTACGCCGGCTGCCAAGCCAGCCACCACGCCGGCCCAGACGCAGCCGTCCGACAAGCAGTAAGTGGCTGCCGGCTCAGCGCCAGTCCCTCAGCACCAGTCTTTATCCGGCTGCATGTCGAGGCGCTGGGCCGCATCGACCACGTCCTGCAGTTCAACCGGGTCGCTGAACGGATCCTCGTCCAGCCTGGTGACCCGGTTCAGCTCCTTCTGCCAGCGCCGCAGTTCGTCGACGTATTTGCCGTCCGGCACGCGCTTGAGGTCGCCGTTCTCTTCGACCAGGTCGCAGATGCCGTTGTGCAGCCACTCGCCGGTATGCCAGTCCGGCATGTCGACGGCGGGGAAGAGGCAGATCCCTTGCAGGTCCGTGCCGCGCCGCACCGCCGCCAGCGATTCGCACATCACGTCGTGCAGCCAGTCGGCGCGGCCGTCGCGCATGCCGCTGGTTTCGCCGATGATCATCGGCCGGCGGTAGCGTTCCCAGACGGTTTGCAGCATGTCGCACAGTGGCGCGATGCGGTCGTCGCCGGGGTCCAGGGGCTTGTGCGGTCCGTGTTCGCGGTATTCCATCTGTCCGAACGAGTAATTGTTGGCGCCGACGATATCCAGGATCTCGGGCGCGCCGCCGAGCTCCGGATGCTCGCGGCCATAGATGACGTCCCAGGCCAGGAAGGTGTCGACCTCGGTCTCGTGGCGCGCGGCCTCGATCTGGTCGGGACGGTCGCGCGGCGCCACCACCCGCACCAGCGGATCGATGTGGACCATGCGTGCATCCGGATCGACTTCGCGGATCGCCTTCACGCCGGCGATCGCGGCCCGGCACAGCGCCAGCCGCAGGCGCATCCGGTCGTCGCGGCTGCAGCGGTAGGGCGCGGCCCATCCCCATTCGCCGGCGCAGAAGGAAAAGAAGGTGATCTCGTTAATCGGCGTGAAGAAGTGCGGCCCGCGCACTTTCGGGACCACGTATGCGGCGGCGGCCCGGCAATAGGCCGCGAAGCGGCTGGCGAAGGCGTCGTCGTACGGATCGAGGCCGTCCGGATAGCCGTAATGGAAAAGGTCCCAGATCGGAATGATCTTCGACGCGTTCATGGCCTCGATGAAGGGATCGACCATCGAGAAATCGTATTGTCCGCCGCCGGCGCGATCGGCCAGGGGCCAGGGAATGCCTTCGCGCGAGACGGCGATGCCGAGCTCGGCGAGGATATGGTAATCCTCGGCAGCGTGGCGGTCGTGCCGGGTTTCTGCGATCAGGTTGCGGCGCACCCCGGGACGCTCGCCCCAGAGGAAATTGGAGCATTCAAAACCGGACAGGAAGAATGTTGGAAATATTCCTGGATGCTTCGCCATGCAGTCTCCTTTCCCGGGCCGGCCCGGTCGAGGTCGTAGGATGCCACGAGTCGGATTTCGCCGCGTATCCAGGCGTGCGGAGGTTCGGAACGCGGCGCCGTTCCAGTCCCTGTTGCTTTGGCTATAATGGCAACATGAGCAAGCTATCGTTTAAAAAGACCGTCGCGTTCCTGTGTTTTTCAGCGCTCTGCGGGTGCGCCGGTTCAACGCCGAAAGCGTCTGAATATAATCTCGGCGTCCAGGCTTATAGAACGAAGGACTACGCTTCGGCACGCCAACACTGGGCAAAAGCAATCACGGAAGAGCACGAAACCTCAGCCAAGAACAACCTCGGGTATCTGCTTTACTACGGTTTGGGAGGCAAGGCCGATATCAGCCAGGCTATTTCGCTGTGGACGCAGGCGGCGGAAAGTGGCGATCGGGAATCCCAGTGGCATCTTGGTCATGCAGCCGAAGATGGCAAGGGCGTCGAACAAAGTGTCGTCAAGGCGTATGCCTGGTATCGGTGCGCAGCCACGGCCAACCAGGCGTCTGCGGCCGCCGATGAGCTGGAGGCCCGGATTGCACGCGACGCGAGCCAGTCGCTCGCAAGGCTCTTACCCAAGCTCTCACCGGCCGAGTTCCAGGCGGCCGAAAAGCTGGCCAAGCTCTATATCGCCAGTTATTCCAGGGCGACACCGAATCAATAATCGGGGCTTCGTTCAGCCGGCCCGCTTGGCGTGGTGTCCATGTTTCGCCAGTGCCGCGACGACCAGCTCGCAGTGGTCGCCCTGGATTTCGATCACGCCATCCTTGACGGTGCCGCCGGAACCGCAGGCGGTGCGCAACTGCTTGCCCAGCGCCGCCAGCGCAATCGCGTCCAGCGGCAGGCCCTTGACGATGGTGACGCATTTGCCGCCCCGGCCCTTGGTCTGGCGCGAGACGCGGACGACGCCGTCGCCGAGGATCGCGGTCCTGGCCTTGCAAATGCATTCCGCGGCCGGCTGCCGGCAATCGGGGCACATGCGGCCGCTTTCGGTGGAGTAGACGAGGCCGCTATTCGAACGATCTTTCATGCTCAGCTCTCGGAGGGAGACAATTCACGAGTTGATGCCTGGAGCTTCAGCTCGGCCAGGACGAAAGTAATACACTTGCAGGCCTGTTCAATTTCATGAGCTTCAGGCTTGCTCGCCGCGAAACGAAGTTGATTGATCGATTCGTTCCACATTTCAGGGAGCTTGCGGAAGTACGAGCCAGAAGCTTTCACTTCGGCAAGCGTCGATTCCAGAATTTTCTTGCTTTCCTGTCCTTTGAGGCGATATGCGGAATAGTCCGGTTTGCCATCTGGCAGAACTGCGAATTCCCTGATCTCGTCCAAACGCTTCAACGCGAATTCTAAAACGGCGATCAGTTTGGAGGTAACGATGTTCTTGGTCATCTCTGCCCGGGCTCGTTGTGCTTTCAAGGCAAAACGCCAAGACAGCATCGCCCCTCCAATCGAAGCCAATGCTGCAAATCCTTGAATGAGCGGGAGCCAATGTTGGAACCAGGTGAGCATTAAATCGAACATCATGTTGAAGCAAGTGTAGGGTTAAGTGCGGTTAAACCGGCTTGTAACGTGTAAAAATAGCCATCCATTATAGGGGATGGGGCTTTGCGTCCCGGAACAAAAACGGCGACCCGCAGGCCGCCGTGTCGTCAGGGACGCGGGAAGTTTACTTCACGCCATGCATCAACTTCTGGATCAGCGGCGCGATCAGGAACAGCAGGATGCCGGAACCGATCAGCGCGTAGAAGCCGAAGGTGTAGCCGCTCAGTGCCGATTCCACGCTCATGCCTTTTTCGCCCGAGATGTGGCTGGCGAAAATGCCCGACAGGTTGTTGCCGATGCCGGTCGACAGGAACCAGCCGCCCATGCCCAGGCCGACCAGGCGCACCGGCGCCAGCTTGGTGACCATCGAGAGGCCGATCGGGGACAGGCACAGTTCGCCGATGGACTGGATCACGTAGACCATGAACAGGGTCCAGAACGGGATCTTGCTGTCGGCGCCGACCAGGTGCTGCAGCGCGAACATCAGCAGCAGGAAGGCCAGGCCGTTGAAGATCAGGCCCAGGCCGAACTTGCGCGGGATCGACGGATTGGCGCGGCCCAGCCAGACCCAGACTGCGGCCACGATCGGTGCGCAGACGATGATGGCGATCGAGTTCACCGACTGGAACCAGCCGGTCGGGAAGATCCAGCCGCCGAAGTCGCGGCGCACGATGTTGTCGGCCAGGAAGGTGAAGGAGCTGCCGGCCTGCTCGAAGAAGCACCAGAACATCACGTTGAAGAAGAAGATGACCAGCATGGCGATGGCCTTGTCGCGCGCGACCTTGCCGTTGCGGATGCCTTCGACCAGCAGCATGACCGCCAGCGCGACGAACAGCGCCGAGAGAATGTACTGGATGGTGTCGGCGCCGAGCTTCAGCAGGAAGTAGACGAGCGGGATCACGACCAGCGAACCGACGATCACGCCGATCAGGCGGGTCGGGCTGGCCAGTTCGCCGACCGGTGCGCCGATGCCTTTCAGGCCCTTGCGGCCGATCTGGAACCAGACCAGCGACAGCAGCATGCCGATGCCGGCGGCGAAGAACACGACCTTGTAGGCCGGCACGCCGGTGCTGCCGGACATGGCGCCGGCCAGCCAGCCGGTCAGGATCGGCGCGACGAAGGCGCCGCTGTTGATGCCCATGTAGAAGATGGTGAAGCCGGAGTCGCGGCGCTCGTCGCCGATGCCGTACAGTTGGCCGACCATGGTCGAGATGTTCGGCTTGAACATGCCGTTGCCGACGATGATGGTGGCCAGGCCGAGCTTGAACACGTTCGGATCGGGCACGGTGATGGCGAACAGGCCGGCCGCCATGAAGGCTGCGCCGACCAGGATCGAACGCTGGTAGCCGATCACGCGGTCGGCGATGTAGCCGCCGAACACGGCGCCGGCGTAGACCAGCGCCAGGTAGGAACCGTAGGTCAGGTTGGCGTCGGCCTGGCCGACGCCGCTGCCGCCGTAGAACTGGGCGACGATGTAGAGCACCAGGGCCCAACGGATGCCGTAGAAAGCGAAGCGCTCCCAGAATTCGGTCATGAACAGCATCCACAGCGGCGCTGGGTGTCCCATGATCTGTTTGAATTCCGGGATCGCTTTCTGTTCGACGGTAGAAGTAGCTGCACCGCTCATGCGGTTCCTCCCCAAATACGTTTTATAAGAATAGGAATGATTGGGCCGCATGCCCGCATCGTGTGCGGGCGCAAATCCAATAGCGTCGCATTTTAGTGGAAATTCTGCTCGTTAAGGCAACTTTTTCCGGATCAATAGTATTGACGAGAAAAGGCTGCGCAAGTGTGGGGGCAAACTCGTGGGAGATGTCGTATATTGGCGAAAAGGCTGTACGGAAACACTGAACAGAAAGGGAAGAGGAATATGACGAACGACGTTGTCGACACATTGATATCCCCGGAGGGGCGCCTGGAAGTGCTGTCGAAGGCGGAAGTGGCAAAGCTGCTCGATACCAGCCAGGGTGGCCTGTACCAGGTCTTTCGCAAATGCGCGCTGGCGGTACTGAATTCCGGCAGTTCGATCGACGACGGCAAGGAACTGCTCGAACGCTACAAGGATTTCGACATCAAGATCATCCAGCGCGAGCGCGGCATCAAGCTCGATATCCGCAGCGCGCCGGCCCACGCTTTCGTGGACGGCAAGATGATCAAGGGTATCCACGAGCACCTGTTCGCGGTGCTGCGCGATATCGTCTACGTGAGCTTCGAAGTGACGGACAATCCGCGCTTCGACCTGCAGCGGCCGGAAGGCATCACCGATGCCGTGTTCCACATCCTGCGCAACGCCAACGTGATCCAGCCGCAGCGCAATCCGAACCTGGTGGTGTGCTGGGGCGGCCACTCGATCAACCGCGTCGAGTACAACTACTCGAAGCACGTCGGCTACCAGCTCGGCCTGCGCGAACTGGACATCTGCACCGGCTGCGGCCCGGGCGCGATGAAAGGCCCGATGAAGGGCGCCACCATCGGCCACGCCAAGCAGCGCCTGCAGGGCGGCCGCTACCTCGGCATCTCGGAACCGGGCATCATCGCGGCCGAGTCGCCGAACCCGATCGTGAACGACCTGGTCATCATGCCGGACATCGAGAAGCGCCTGGAAGCCTTCGTGCGCACCGGCCACGGCATCGTGGTGTTCCCGGGCGGCGCCGGCACCGCCGAAGAGATCCTCTACATCCTCGGCATCCTGCTGCATCCCGAGAACGCGGACATGCCGTTCCCGCTGGTGTTCACCGGCCCGTCGACGGCCAGGGAATACTTCGAGCAGATCGACCAGTTCATCGGCCTGACCCTGGGCGAAGAGGCGCAGCGCCGCTACAAGATCATCGTCGACGATCCGGAAGCGGTGGCGCAGGAGATGCACACCGGGATCCGCCAGGTGCGCGAATTCCGCAAGTCGCGCAGCGACGCCTACTACTTCAACTGGGGCCTGAAGATCGACCCCGAGTTCCAGCATCCCTTCCGCCCGAATCACGAGAACATGCGCAGCCTGTCGCTGCACAAGAACCAGGCGACCCACCTGCTGGCGGCCAATTTGCGCCGTGCGTTCTCGGGCGTGGTGGCCGGTAACGTGAAGGAGGAGGGGATCCGGGCGATCGAGAAGTATGGGAAGTTCGAGATCCATGGCGAGGATGAGATCATGGCGCCGATGGACAAGCTGCTGCAGTCGTTCGTGGAGCAGAGCCGGATGAAGTTGCCGGGCAAAGAGTATATTCCCTGCTATCGGGTGGTCCGTTAATAGCCACCGTCCTGAGGCACAGATCACGCGACGTATGGATCCCCGTTTTCACGGGGATGACGGTTTTACGGATGACGGCATTAAAAAAGGCGCGAACGGTCTCCCGTTTCGCGCCTTTTTTGTGACGCATCACGCGTCACTCAAGCTCAGTCTTCCTTGCGCAGGTGCGGGAACAGCAGCACATCGCGAATATTCGGCGAATCCGTCAGGATCATGATCAGGCGGTCGATGCCGATGCCGCAGCCGCCGGTCGGGGGCAGGCCGTATTCCAGTGCGCGGATGTAGTCGGCGTCATAGAACATCGCTTCTTCGTCGCCGGCATCCTTGGCGGCCACCTGGGCCTGGAAGCGGGCTGCCTGGTCTTCCGGATCGTTCAGCTCCGAGAAGCCGTTGGCGATCTCGCGGCCCACCATGAACAGCTCGAAGCGCTCGGTGATGCCGGGGCGGTTGTCGGAAGCGCGCGCCAGCGGCGAGACTTCGACCGGGTAGTCGATGATGAAGGTCGGCTCCCACAGCTGGGCTTCGGCGGTCTCTTCGAACAGGGCCAGCTGCAGCGCGCCCAGGCCCGAAATGATGTGCGGCTTGACGCCGAACTTCTCGAGCAGTTCCTTCTTCAGGAACTCGGCGTCGTTCAGCTGTTCGCTGGTGTACTCCGGCGCGTACTTGTTGATCGCTTCGACGATGGTCAGGCGGTGGAAGGGCTTGCCCAGGTCCAGCGGACGGCCGCCGTAGGTGACTTCGGCGGTGCCGTGGGCGTCGATCGCGGCCTGGCGGATCACGGCCTCGGTGTAGTCCATCAGCCACTTGTAGTCGGTGTAGGCGGCGTAGAACTCCATCATCGTGAATTCCGGATTGTGGCGGATCGAGACGCCCTCGTTGCGGAAGTTACGGTTGATCTCGAACACGCGATCGAAGCCGCCGACCACCAGGCGCTTCAGGTACAGCTCCGGCGCGATACGCAGGAACATTTGCATGTCCAGCGCGTTGTGGTGGGTGATGAAAGGCTTGGCCGCGGCGCCGCCCGGGATCGGGTGCAGCATCGGGGTCTCGACTTCCATGAACTGGTTGTCCTGCATGAAGCGGCGGATCGACGCGATCGCGGCGGTGCGCGCCTTGAAGGTGCGGCGCGTCTCTTCGTTCATGATCAGGTCGACGTAGCGCTGGCGGTACTTGGTCTCCTGGTCTGCCAGGCCGTGGAACTTGTCCGGCAGCGGACGCAGGGACTTCGACAGCAGGCGCAGCTTCGTCACCTTGACGGTCAGCTCGTCGACCTTGGTCTTGAACAGCGTGCCTTCCACGCCCAGGATGTCGCCCAGGTCGTAGTGGCGGAAGGCTTCCATCGCTTCTTCACCGGTGTTGTCCAGGGTGACGTAGATCTGGATGCGGCCGTCGGCGCGCGGGCCCGAGGCGTCCTGCAGGGTGGCGAAGGCGGCCTTCTTGCCGGCTTCGCGCTTGAGCATCATGCGGCCGGCCAGCACCACCTGCTGGGGTTCGGCTTCGAGCTGCTCGCGGGTCCAGCCGCCATAGGTCTCGACCAGGCCGGCAGCCTTGTGCTGGGGGACAAAGTCGTTCGGGAAGGCCACGCCTTTTTCGCGGATCGCTGCCAGCTTGGCGCGGCGCTCGGCGATGATCTTGTTGTCATCAAGCTGCAGCGAAGCCGCTTGCTGTTCCTGGCTTTGTTCTTGGTTTTCGGTGCTCATATCAGGTATCTATCTATGTTTGGTTCACGTGCAGGTCAGAGGACGCCCAGCAGGTCCTCAACGGACAGCTCGTCGTAATCGTTGACGATCTTGAGCACGTTGTCGAACTCCGCGAACGCGTCGGCAGGCAGGGTGGTCGTGATGACCACGGCGCGCATGCCGGCACGGCGCGCGGCTTCCACGCCCATCGGCGCATCTTCGAAGACGATGCAGTCGGCGGGATTCGCGCCCAGCTTCTCGGCGGCCTTCAGGAACACGTCCGGATGCGGCTTGCCCTGCTTGACGTCGGTCGCGCCGACCACGGCCCCGAAGTGGCGGCGCAGGTCGAGTTCGTCGAGGGTGAAGACGATGTTCTTCGGCGGCGCGGACGTCGCCACGGCCAGCGCCACGCCACGCTCGTCGGCCGCGGTCACGAAGTCGTCGAAGCCCTTGATGGCGGCGCGGTGCGGACCGTACATCTCGCGGTACAGCGCATCCTTCTCCGCTGCCAGGGCGGCGATTTCCTCGTCCGTGACCTCGTCGCCCAGGCGGGCGCGCAGGATCTCGCGGCCCTGGGCGCCGGCGGTCTCGCGGAAGAAGGCCTCGGCCTCGTACTCCTTGCCGCGGCGGGCGAAGAACTCGAGCCAGGACCTGGTGTGGAAGGCCATGTTGTCGACGATGGTGCCGTCCATGTCGAAGATGAAGGCGGGCTTGCTCATCACACTCCCTGCTTCAGCGAAGCCGAGATGAAGTCGTCGAGGTCGCCGTCCAGCACGTTCTTGGTATTGCCGGTCTCGAAGCCGGTGCGCAAGTCCTTGATGCGCGACTGGTCCAGCACGTAGGAACGGATCTGGTGGCCCCAGCCGACGTCGGTCTTCGAGTCTTCCAGCTTCTGCTGCTCGGCCATGCGTTTGCGCAGCTCGAGTTCGAACAGCTTGGCGCGCAGCATGTCGAAGGCTTCGGCCTTGTTGCGGTGCTGCGAGCGGTCGTTCTGGCACTGCACCACGATGCCCGACGGGGCGTGCGTCAGGCGCACCGCGGAGTCGGTCTTGTTGATGTGCTGGCCGCCGGCGCCGGATGCGCGGTAGGTGTCGATGCGCACGTCAGCCGGGTTGATCTCGATCTCGAAGGACTCGTCGACCTCCGGGTACACGAACAGCGAGGTGAACGAGGTGTGGCGGCCGTTGGCCGAGTCGAACGGCGACTTGCGGACCAGGCGGTGCACGCCGGTCTCGGTGCGCAGGTGGCCGTAGGCGTACTCGCCCTCGACCTTGATGGTGGCGGTCTTGATGCCCGCGACCTCGCCCTCGGAGATTTCCATCACTTCGGCCTTGAAGCCCTTGCGCTCGCAATAGCGCAGGTACTGGCGCAGCAGCATCGAGGCCCAGTCCTGGGCTTCGGTGCCGCCGGCGCCGGCCTGGATGTCGATGAAGCAGTTCGCATGGTCCATCGGGTTGCTGAACATGCGGCGGAATTCCATCTGCTCGATGACCTTCGCGATCTCGGCGGCGTCGCCTTCGACGGATTCGATGGTGTCGTCATCGCCTTCTTCGCGGCCCATTTCGAACAGGTCGCGCGAGTCGTCGATGTCGGCGCGGGCTTTTTCCAGCGTCAGGACGACGCCTTCCAGCGCCTTCTTTTCCTTGCCCAGGTCGAGGGCGCGCTTCTGGTCGTTCCAGACGGTCGGGTCTTCCAGTTCCTGGTTGACCTGTTCTAGTTTCTCCGACTTCTTATCGAAGTCAAAGATACCTCCGAAGTTCGGCTTCACGGCTGCTCAGGTCGTTCAGCAGGGCGGAAAGGGCGTTGATGCGTTCAGCTTCCATGGTCGGTGACGTATTTTTAGTAGGTTGAATCGAACCGGAGATTATACCCCACTGCAGGCGCGCCGGTTTCTGCTAGCATGCCGCCATAAAAATGTTTATTTGGAGGCAATATGTACAACTTGCTAGCGGCCGCCATCGCCGGCCTGTCCATGCTGGCCGCCGCCGGTGCGGCGGCCGCTTCCACGCAAGGGTGTGCCGGTGCCAGCGGCGAACTGGCCGCCGTCTGTGTGCCGCTCGAGGCCTATATCCGCGCGCATGCGAGCGGTGAGCGGCGCTACGTCCATGAGGCCTTCCGTCCGGACGCCCGCATCATCGGCGGCAAGGTGAACCTGTCGGTGGATGAATTCGCCACGCGCTTCGACGGCAAGCCGGCCGCCGACGAAGCCCAGCGCCGGCGCAGCATCGAAGTGCTGGACCTGACCGGCGACGCCGCGGTGGCCAAGATCACGCTCGACTATCCCGACATGAAATTCACGGACCACATGGCGCTGCTGAAGAAGGACGGACGCTGGCTCATCGCGAACAAGACCTTCAATACCGAGAAGAAGTGAGCGGGCGTTTATAATCCGCCCCGTCATCCTTCAGATATCGCCTATGGTTTCCCGATCGAGCTTCCTCGTCCTGTTCGCGCTGAGCGCGAGCTCCCTGTCCAGCGCGGCGCCGGCCGCACGCGTACCGGCCGGCAGCAGCGCCGAACTGGCGATCCTGGAAACCACCGACCTGCACTCGGCGGTGGTCGGCTACGACTACTTCAAGCTGGCCGCCGATCCTTCGCTGGGCCTGGACCGCACCGCCTCGCTGATCGCCCAGGCGCGCCGCGACTTCCCGAACACGCTGCTGTTCGATAACGGCGACACCATCCAGGGCAATGCGCTGGGCGACTACCAGGCCACCGTCGATCCGCTGCGCTGCGGCCAGCTGCTGGGCATCTACAAGGCGATGAAGAAGATCGGCTACGACGGCATCGGCATCGGCAACCACGATTTCAATTTCGGCCTGGCCTACCTGGGCCAGGTGACCGGCCAGCGCCTCGATGTCGAGGGCGTTCCTGGCAGGCAGTGCGCCGGACCGGGCTTCCCGGTGGTGCTCGCCAACGTCTACAGCACCAGGACCAAGAAGCCCCTCTTCGAGCCCTACCGTATCCTCAGCAAGCGCATCAAGGCGGTCGACGCCAAGGGCAAATCCGTCGAGGCCACCGTCAAGGTCGGCATCATCGGCTTCACGCCGCCGGCCATCGTCAACTGGGACCGCCGCTGGCTGGAGGGGAAGGTCTACACCGAAGGCCTGGTCGAGACCGCGAAGCGCTACCTGCCGGAGATGCGCGCCAAGGGCGCCGACCTGATCGTGGCGATCTCGCACGGCGGCCTGGATGCCAGCCCGTATTCGCCGACAATGGAGAACGGGAATTACTACCTGGCCCAGGCGGGCGGCGCATTGGGTGGTATTGATGCGCTGCTGCTTGGTCATTCGCATCAGCTGTTCCCGAATCCATCGAGCACCGTCGCCCAGTTCAACCTGCCGCACGTCGACAAGGCGAAGGGCAGGGTGTTCGGCGTGCCGACCGTGATGGCCAACCTCTGGGGCAAGAACCTGGGCGTGGTGCGCCTGCAGCTGCGCTACGACGGCAAGCGCTGGCGCGCCGACCAGGACGCCGCCATCGTCGAGAACCGCACGACCCAGCAGCCGGACAAGAGCTATGTGTCGGCCGATCCGGCGGTGATGTCGCTGGTGAAGGACGAGCACGAAGCCACGATCCGCTACGTGAAGACGCCGATCGGCAGCGCGGACTTCCGCATGTCGACCTATTTCGCCGACGTCGGCGACGTCTCGGCGATCCAGATCGTCAACCAGGCCCAGGCCGCCTACGTGCGCCATTACGTGGCGGAGAATCTGCCGCAGTTCGCGAAGCTGCCGGTGCTGTCGGTATCGGCGCCCTTCAAGACCGGTTCGGCCGGCGTGCTTGACTACACCGACGTCGCCGCCGGCGACCTGGCCCTGAACAACGCGGCCGACCTCTACCTGTATCCGAACGCGCTGGCGGTGGTGAAGGTCGACGGCGCCGGCCTGAAGGCCTGGCTGGAAAAGGCGGCGGGCCGCTTCAATACCATCGATCCGGACCGGAGCGAGCCGCAGGAGCTGGTCAACACCGGCTTCCCCGGCTATAACTTCGACACCGTGACCTCGCCGGAACTCGGCTACGAGATCGACCTGACCCGGCCGCCGGGCCAGCGCATCCGCAATCTCCAGCTGCACGGCGCGCCGCTGCCGGCGGGGCAGGAATTCCTGGTCGCGACGAATAACTACCGCGCCAGCGGCGGCGGCAATTTCCCGGGTCTGGAGGGCGGCGCGAAGACGGTGTTCACGGCGCCGGACGCCAGCCGCGACGTGCTGATCGCGTACATCAAGGAAGCGAAGCGCCTGAGCCGTGAGGCCAATGGTTCGCAGCGCAGCTGGCGCTTTGCGAAGGTGGCGACCAAGGGACCGGTGGTGTTCCATTCGGCGCCGGGCAAGCTGGAGCTGGCGCGCGCGGCCGGGTTGGGGAATGTGACGCAGCTGGCTGCGGACGATGGCTTGGGGAAGGGGTTTGCGTTGTATGCGGTGGACTTGGCAAAATGAACGGTCGTGCCGGACGTTGCCCGGCACGACGGGGCGCTTTAGAACCGGTTCGGCCGGCTAGCCTGAATCTCACCTGAAGCAATCGCAGCCAGGTCCAGCAGGCCCTGCACCTCGGCGGCGCGCAGGCGGCGCGGTTCGCGGTCGATCACACAGAGGGTGCCAAGCGCGTGGCCGGAGCGGTCGCGCAGCGGCACGCCGGCGTAGAAGCGGATTTGCGGATCGCCCTGGACCAGGGGATTGTTGCGGAAGCGTTCGTCGTCGAGGGCGTCTTCGACCACGAACATCTCGTCCTGCATCACGGCGTGCGAGCAGAAGGCCCAGTCGCGCGGTGTTTCGCGCGGTTCGAGGCCGACCCTGGCCTTGAACCACTGGCGGCTTGAAGTCAACAGGGAGATCAGGGCGATCGGCGAACCGGTCACCATGGTGGCGAGGCGGACGATGCGGTCGAAGCGGGTTTCCTCGTCGGTGTCGACCAGGCCGCTCGCGCCGACGGCCGCGAGGCGCGCGCGTTCGTCGGCCGGGACCGGATACCCTGGATCGGCCGCCGGCAGGAATTCCTTGTCGTTGCTGGCCGCGGGACGCAGATGGGCGTTGTCGTCCTTTCCATGCAGTAGACCCTGGACCAGGCTCAAGCGTGTACGGCGATGCCCTCCCGGCGTTTTCCAGGACTCGATCGCGCCACTTTCCATCCAGATTTGCACGGTGCTGGTAGCAACGCCTAGCAGGCGGGCCACTTCGCTCGTGGTCATCACCGGATCGTCGGGTTTCGTATTGCTCTGCATAAACTTTCCTCGTCTCCCTTCAGTATAGCGGATAACTTTGCACAAATCTTGTCTTCTGCAATTTCGTCAAGACGCCGAAATTTTGCTTAAATGCAATAGCTCGCTTCCCCTGAGGATGGGCTGAAAAAGCAAAGATTATATTGCCTATTGGAAATAATGTGGAAAATGTTCCCTCAGTTTCGGTAAATAGGAAGGCGGGAGGCGGTGCGGATCAAGAACTGCGGCGCCGGCCGGGCGGCGCCGGGGATCGCGCTGACGGATCAGTGCAGGGTGTCGCTTGATGCGGCCTTGTCCGTCTGCACCAGCACGAAGGGATTGACCACCGAGGCCCACAGGCGGGCGTCGGTCGCCTGCCACTCGAGGGCCTGGGCGTCCGACACCTTGGCGACCTTGCCTTCGCTCATCCAGCGCGCGATGTGTTCCTTGTCGTCGTGGGCGATGCGCAGGGCCACCTCGACCAGGTCGAGTTCCTGGCTCACGTAGATCACCGCGCCGTGGGCGAAATGGCGCTCCAGTTCCGACCAGTTGATGCGGGCGGTCTCGCGGTTGATCTTGTCGTGCAGTTCGGTGTCTTTTAATGGATCGGTTTTCATGGCTTCATTGAATCAGATGGGTTCGACCGTGGGAGCCGGCGAACCCGCCCATGTTAACCGATACGCCTGGCCCTTGCGGACATTCCCGACCAGGGCCGGGCGGAAGCACGCGAGGTTCGTGCCTCCGGGCCGCCGCACGCTTGGGTAGATGATGCCCATCGAGCCGGCTTCCAGCAGTTCCGCCGCCAGCCGCTGCGAGGCGATGTAGCTGTCGGGGGCCAGGCACTCGGCGTAGGCGTCGATGCCGCGCAGGTCGTGGAAGGTGGCGGTGAAGTCGGCCAGCAGGGCCTGGTAGCTGACGCTGTCGTCGAAGCGGCCGATCTCCTGGTATTCGACGGTCTTGTGGAAGCCGACCTCGGCCAGCGCCGTCTCCAGCTCGAAGGCGCAGTACCAGGCGCCGCGTTCGCCGTCGTTGAAGCGGCTGCCTTCCGGGCGCGCATAGGTATAGGCCGCATTGATCATGCGGAAGTTGGGCACGCCGAACACCAGCTCGTCCATGCCGATGCCGGGGAGGAGTCCGGACTCGCCGCGCAGGCGGTCATTGGTGGCGTTGTCGAGGTCGAACAGGTCGCGCAGCATGGCATCGCTTTCCGCCAGCGGCGCCAGCACCGAGTCTTCGGCATCGGCGAAGCGGGACGGAATCAGGCGGACGGTGTCGAACTGGCGCAGCTGGGTGAGCCCGGGTTCCTGCCTGGAGACCGGTTTCACTCACAGCCCTCCGCGGCGGGCGTCGAGCAGGCGGCGCACGGTCTGCATCGACAGCAGCCCGCCGGCCAGCATGAAGGCCAGCGGCGCGCGGCCATTGAAGACGGGATTGCTGTTCGGGAGGTGCACCCATTCGTCGGCCAGCTTGTCGCCGTACAGGATGTGCAGGGCCTTATAGATGCCGAGCAGGTAGGAGATGCGGGTGATGCGGTCTACTTCGAGCACACGGTCCGGATGCTTCTTCCATTCGTAGAAGGCGGACGAGGAGACGCCGCCGAGCAGCTCGCGCGCATCGTCGTCGCGTACCTGCCAGGCATTGGCGAGCTGGAAAAAGCCCAGCAGCGCGGAGCGCGACAAGCGTTCGCGTTGTGCGCGGTCGTTGAGGTCGACCAGCACTGCCGTTTCGAAGCGGCTCTTCGGGTAAGCGTAGGCAAGACTCATAGGAATCCTCCGGTTTCGGACCATTTATACTCCGCTTACGGACTCGATGCAAGTGACTTGTGCAAACAGTATTGCCGTGACAAAATTGTCCGCTTAGCAATAGCCGATTTCAAGCCCGAAGTTCAACATGTGGAGGACGCATGCGTCTGCTGTCGATTGGGGTTTTGTGTATCAGTATGTTCATGCTGGCGGTCGCCAGCGCGGCGCGCCCCTCGAATGCCGAGCTGAAGAAGCAGGTGGCCGACACCGAACGCGCCTTCGCCGCCACCATGAAGGCGCGCGACCACGCGGCCTTCACCAGCTTCCTGTCCGAGGAAGCCGTGTTCTTCTCGGGCCCGGGCAGCGTGCTGCGCGGCCGCGAAGCCGTGTCCACCGCCTGGAAGAAATACTACGACGGCCACCAGCCGCCGTTCTCCTGGGAGCCGGAAGAAGTCGAGGTTGTCGAGTCCGGCACCCTGGCCTACAGCGGCGGCGCGGTCTACGACGCCAGCGGCAAGAAGATCGGCCGCTTCAACTCGATCTGGCGCCTGGAAGCGCCAGGGCGCTGGAAGATCGTCTTCGACCGCGGCGAACAGCCGTGCAATTGCAAGCCCAAAATCGACACGCCCTGAGCGCCAATAATTCGTCGCTAATTCGGGGTCAGAGCACTTTTTTAATGAAATTCGGGGTCAGAACACTTTTTTAGGCAACGGCCCTGAGGAACTTGTCCAAAAATGTGCTCGGACGCCGAATTGACGATCTGGCGCCGGGAAAGGCCGAGGGGCAAGAAGATCGGCGTCGATTCCGGCGAACAGCCGTACAACTGCAAGCCAAAATCGATATCCCTTGACCTGCAATAATTCGGGGTCAGAGCACTTTTTTAGACAACTGACCGCAGGAAGTTGCCAAAAAATGCGCTCTGACCCCGAATTGCATTTCTAATGTGCTCTGACCCCGAATTTAGCGGGCGAGATGAAAATGCGGCAGCACGTGCTCGGCGATCTCGTGGAAGGTTTCGTCGAGTGGCCGGCGGTTGCGGCGGAAGTGCAGGCCGACGTGGTCGACGCCGGCTGCGCGCAGTGCCTGCAGTTCGGCGATCAGTGCCTCGCGGCCGCCGCGCAGGCCGAAGCGCCAGCGCTGCAGGGGCTCGTCGGGCCGCTCGGCCAGGTCCAGGTGGATGAAGCTGGCGTAGGGCTTGGCGCCGGCCACCGCGCGCCAGGCGGCGACGCGGTGCTGGTGGTCCTCGGGCGTGCCGGGATAGGCCAGGCAGCCATCCATCCGTCCGCCGATCCAGGCCGGCTCCTGCTGGGCGAGACCGGCCACCAGCAGCGGCAGCGGCGCATCCATCTTCGGCAGCACGTCCAGTCCCGGCGGCAGGATAGCCTGCGCGCCATCGCGCAGCAGCGCCACCTGTTCGCGGAAGCTGCCGCCGCGCCCGGCGAAGTCGCGGCCGAACAGCGGATACTCGACCGGCCGGTCGCCGCTGGCCACGCCCATCAGCAGGCGGTTGCCGCTCAGGCGCTGCACGGTCGCGGCCGACTTCAGCGTGAGCAGGGGCTCGCGGATCGGCAGCACCACGGCGGCGGTGCCGAGCAGGATGTCGTCGGTGATGCCGGCCAGGTAACCCAGGTAGGAAAATACCTCGAACACCTGGGCCGCATCGCCGAAGGACGGGTCATACACCGGCACGTCGCGCACCCACAGGGCGCGGAAGCCGAGCCGGTCGGCCAGCCGCGCCAGGTCGGCATGGCGCTGCAGGTCCGGCTCGCCGGGCAGCCGCTTCGACGCGCGCCGGGCGTTCTCGCCGGCCTGGGTCCAGTCGTTGTCCAGCGGAGCTTCGATGCCGATGCTGAAACCACCGGAGGCAAGGCGAGCGAGCGCGGGGCTGTTCATGGCGGGTCTCCCTTCAGTCCCACACCGGCGCCAGGCCCTCGGGGCTGACTTCGCGGCCGTTGCGGTCGAGCGCCGCGATCAGCGCCATGTCGTCGGCGTCCAGCGCGAGTTCACGCGCCAGCAGGTTGCTGGCCAGGTTCTCGCGCTTCGTGGACGACGGAATCACCGCATAGCCCAGTTGCAGGGCCCAGGCGAGTGCCACCTGGGCCACGGTCGCCTGGTGCTTGTCGGCAATGCGCGCCAGCACCGGATCCTTCAGCACCTTGCCGTAGGCCAGGGTCATGTAGGAAGTGACGGTGATGCCCTGTTCTTCCAGGAAGGAGGTCAGCTTGCGGCCCTGCAGGTAGGGGCTCAGCTCGATCTGGTTGGTGGCGATCTGGTCCTTGCCGACGACGTCGATGGCCTGCCGCGTCAGTGCGATATTGAAGTTGGAGATGCCGATCTGGCGCGTCAGGCCCAGGGATTTCGCTTCGGCCAGCGCTTCCATGGTCTCCGGCAGCTCGACGCCGTTGCCGGGCGCCGGCCAGTGGATCAGGGTCAGGTCGACATAGTCGGTGCGCAGTTTCTCCAGGCTCTCGCGCAGGCTGGGGACGAGCTGCTCCCGCGCATGGTTGGCGGTCCAGATCTTGGTGGTCAGGAACAGCTCGGAGCGCTGCACACCGCTTTCCGCCACGGCCTGGCCGACTTCGGCTTCGTTGCCGTAGATCTGCGCCGTGTCCACCGCCCGGTAGCCGAGCTCGAGTGCGGTCGACACCGAATCGATGACGGTCTGGCCGGTCAGGCGGAAGGTGCCGACGCCGAAGGAAGGGATCTTGCTCATGGTATATGTCCTTATCAAGTCGAATTAGATGGAAGAAGAGGAAGTGCAGGCCGCATCCCGCTGGCGCCCGGCATTGCCGATCCAGACCAGGGCGAGACCGCCGGCAGCGAGCGCCGCGCCGACGTAAGGCACAGCCGCATAGCCGAGTCCCTGGCCGATGACCACGCCGCCAAGGGCCGCGCCGACCGCGTTGCCGAGGTTGAAGGCGCCGACGTTCACCGACGAAGCCAGACCCGGCGCCTGGGAGGCAGCCTGCATGACGCGCATCTGTACCGGCGGCACGATGCCGAAAGCCGCGGCACCCCAGACCAGCAGGCCGATGGAGGCGCCGACATGGGTTTTCATCAGCAGCGGCAGCAGCACCATGACGACGGCGAGCGAAGCGAGGATCAGCTTGGTGGCGCCATCCAGCGACCAGTCGGCCAGGCGGCCGCCCAGGCTATTGCCGACGGTGAAGCCGATACCGATCAGTACCAGGGCGAGGGCGACGAAGCCCGGGCTGGCCTGGGTGATCTCGGCCAGCATCGGTGCCACATAGGTGTAGAGCGCGAACA
Source organism: Massilia sp. 01N410 (assembly GCF_056399665.1). NCBI lineage: Bacteria > Pseudomonadati > Pseudomonadota > Betaproteobacteria > Burkholderiales > Oxalobacteraceae > Massilia > Massilia sp. 01N410. The sequence goes on from NZ_JBFTRV010000009.1 coordinate 61,449, forward strand.
TGGCGCCCGAGCCCAGTACGGTGGTGCCCATGGCCAGCAGCACTTCGCGGCTCGTCAGCACCTTCAGCTCGCGGCGCACGTCCGGACGTTCGCCCGGTTCACCCTTCGGCAGGGCCAGCCACAGCGCGCCGATGGTGATCAGGCCCAGTACGGCGGTGCCGCCGAAGGCAAGACGCCAGCCGACCTGCTGGCCGATCCAGGTGGCTGCCGGCACGCCGCCGACGTTGGCGACCGTCAGGCCCATGAACATGGCCGCGATCGCGCTGGCCTGTTTCTCTTTCGGCACCACGCTGGCGGCCACGACGGCGCCGATGCCGAAGAAGGCGCCATGGTTGAGGCTGGTGATCAGGCGCGACAGCAGCAGGGTGGTATAGCCTGGCGCGAATGCCGACAGCAGGTTGCCGACCGTAAAGATAAGCATCAGCGACATCAGCGCCGCCCGTTTGCCGAAGCGGCTGAACAGCAGGGTCATCACCGGGGCGCCGACCATCACGCCGATCGCGTAGGCGGACACGAGCATGCCGGCGGTGGGGATGTTGACGTTCACGCCGTCGGCGATCACCGGCAACAGCCCCATGGGCGTAAATTCGGTGGTGCCGATCGCAAAGGCGCCGGTCGCCAGGGCCAATAAGGCGGTTGAAGATTTCATTGCAGCTCCTTGAAGAAGAATCCGTCGGGTTTTTCGATGGAAGTATTGTCCTTGGTTTATATTTGCGGATTAAGACCCTGAGCGACCAAAGACTTTTGCGTTTGAATCAAAAATGAAGACAACCCTCGACGAAATGCAGGCCTTCGTGGCCGTAGTGGACACGGGCTCGCTCACCGGCGCGGCGGAACTGCTGGGGATGACGGTATCGGCGACCAGCCGCGCGCTGGGACGGCTGGAAGAAAAGCTGCAGACGACGTTGCTGCGCCGGACGACGCGGCGGCTGGAATTGACGGAAGAGGGCGCGACCTTCCTGGAACATGCGCGTACCATCCTGGATTCGGTCGACGCGGCGGAAGAACAGATGGCGGCGCGGCGCATGCGCCCGGCCGGGCGGCTGCGGGTCGATGCGGCCACGCCCTTCATGCTGCATGTGCTGGTGCCGCTGATCGAAGGCTTCCGCGCCCGCTATCCGGACGTGGAGCTGGAATTGAACTCGAACGAAGGCATCACCGACCTGATCGAAAAGCGTACCGACGTGGCCCTGCGCATCGGTGTCCTGAAGGATTCGACCTTGCACGCCCGGCTGGTGGGAACGAGCCGGATCCGCGTGCTGGCCAGCCCGGCCTATCTGGCGCGTCACGGCACCCCGGCCGGACCGGAGGAACTGGGGCAGCACGTGCTGCTCGGCTTTAACCAGCCCGAGACCCTGAACGACTGGCCGCTGCGCGATACCGACGGCTGCACGCTGCGCATCCGCCCGACCATCGCCTCGTCCAGCGGCGAGACGCTGCGGCAGATGGCGCTGGCCGACCTCGGCATCGTCTGCCTCTCGGATTTCATGACCCGCGAAGACCGCGCGAACGGCCGGCTGGTCCAGCTCTTCCCGGAACAGACCCTGGACGTGCTCCAGCCCATCAATGCCGTCTACTACCGCAACACGGCGCTGGCCGCCCGCATCACCTGCTTCGTCGACCACGTGGTGGCGGTACTGGGCAAGCGTCCGTTCGAGGCCTGATCGGGTTTTCTAGTCCTTGACCTTGCCGCGCAGCGCCTTGATCTGGCCGCTGCGGGTCTTTTCGTCCAGCCGGCGGCGTTGGGATGAACGCGTCGGCCTGGTCGGGCGCCGCACCGCCTGCACCACGGCCGCCTTGTCGATCAGCTCCTGCAGTCGCCGCAGGGCGTCTTCCTTGTTGGCTTCCAGGCTGCGCGACTGCTGGGCTTTCAGCACCAGCACGCCATCCTCGGTGATACGGCTGTCGCGCATCGCCAGCAGGCGCTCCTTGACATGGTCCGGCAGTGAGGAGGCCTTGACGTCGAAACGCGCGTGCACGGCGCAGGAGACCTTGTTGACGTTCTGCCCGCCCGGACCCTGGGCCCGGATCGCGCTGAACTCGACCTCGTCCGGATTCAGCTTCACACCGGCTCGGCGTGCTCGACCAGCAGCTGGACCTTGGTCACGCCGTTGTACTCGTTGGCGTCCAGCCGGAAGGCCACGCGCGCGCGTTCGCCCAGGGCGGCCGTGTTGCCGAACCAGATCGCGTCGTAACGCCGGCCGTTCCGCTCGAGCAGCAGTTTCAGGTGCTTTTCCTTGAGGACGCGCTGGCTGACCACGCGGAACTCGTCGCAGAACACCGGCGGCGCGAAGCCCTGGCCCCAGACCTGGCCGTCCAGCAGCTCGATGAACTGCACGGTATAAAAATCGTCTTCCAGCGGGCCGTCGGTCTCGACCACCCGCTCGAGCTGGGCTTCGCTCAGCCACGCCCGGCCGATGGCTTCGAAGGCCTCGCGGAAGGTGTCGAAGTGCTCATGCCGGATCGACAGGCCGGCCGCCATCGCGTGGCCGCCGAACTTGTCGATCAGTCCCGGCACGCGCTTGGACACGAGGTCCAGCGCATCGCGCATGTGGAAGCCCGCGATCGAGCGTCCCGAACCCTTGATCCAGCCGTCGCCGGCCGGGGCGAAAGTGATGGTCGGGCGGTAGAACTTCTCCTTCAGGCGCGAGGCGACGATGCCGATCACGCCCTGGTGCCAGCTCTCGTCGAACACGGCGATCGTGCTGGCGTCCGACGGGTTGAAATCGTCCAGGTGGAGCAGGGCGGTGTCCTGCATCTCGGCCTCGATCTCGCGGCGCTTCAGGTTGATCTCGTTGAGCTGCTGGGCGATCTGCCAGGCGCGGTCTTCATCGTCCGTTACCAGGCACTCGATCCCGAGCGACATGTCTTCCAGCCGGCCGGCGGCGTTCAGGCGCGGACCCAGGGCGAAGCCCAGGTCGAAGGGCGAGGCGCAGCGCGCTTCGCGGCCCGCCACGCGGAACAGCGCGGCGATGCCGGCATGCATGCGGCCCGCGCGCATGCGCTTCAGGCCCTGGGCGACCAGGATGCGGTTATTGGTGTCGAGTTTGACGACGTCGGCCACCGTGCCCAGCGCGACCAGGTCGAGCAGGGAATCCAGCTTGGGCTGGGAGACGGCGTCGAACACGCCGCGCTTGCGCAGTTCGGCACGCAGGGCCAGCAGCACGTAGAACACGACCCCGACCCCGGCCAGGTGCTTGCTGGGGAAGCCGCACTCGGGCTGGTTGGGATTCACGATCACGCGCGCGTCCGGAAGATGGTCGCCCGGCAGGTGGTGGTCGGTGACCACGACCTCGATGCCGCGCGCACGCGCCGCCTCGACGCCGTCGATGCTGGCGATGCCGTTGTCGACGGTGATGATGATCTCGGGCGATTTTTCGCGCGCGGTCAGCTCGACGATTTCCGGCGTCAGGCCGTAGCCGTACTCGAAACGGTTCGGCACGATATAGTCGACGTGGGCACCCATCGAGCGCAGGCCGCGCAGGGCGGTGGCGCAGGCGGTGGCGCCGTCGCAGTCGTAGTCGGCGACGATGGTCATCTTCTTCCGGCTTTGGATGGCGTCGGCCAGGTACACGGCGGCGGCGTCGATCTGCAGCAGGGCGGTGGGCGGCAGCAGGGCCTGCAGTTCGCTGGCCAGCTCGCGCGGGTCGGACAGGCCGCGCGCGGCGTACACGCGGGCCAGAACGGGATGGATTCCGCCCTGGGCCAGCTGCTCGCTCTGGCGGCCGGGGAAGGGACGGGTGGAGATACGGGTCTTCACTTCTTCAGATGTTCCAAGGTCGGACGGCGCCAGAATTTGCGCTGGGCCATCGGTGTGGTCGTGGTTTCCAGGTGGCCGTCGCGGTGGCTCAGCACCAGCCGCAAGGCCTTGATACGGCCCTGCTTGAGGGCCGCCAGCAGGGGCGCGAACAGCGTCTGCTCGAGGGTGTGCATTTCCTGCAGCCAGGCGTGCCAGTCGGCCGCGATGGCCGCGGCGGCGGCGTTGCCGCAGACGAGCAGGCGGCCCTTATCGGCACCCCCGTCGCCATCGGCAATCAGGGCGCCGATGCGGTCCAGGCTGTCGAGGCGCTGGTCGGCCAGGGCCGTCAGCCAGCCCGGCGCGGCATAGGTGGCCACCGCGGGCTGGGGCGCCAGCTTGCCGGCGGCGCGCGCCACCAGTTTCAAGGCATGCTCGGCCGCCACGCTCGACGCGCCCCAGGGCCAGATCGAATTGATCGGGGCCTGGCCGCGCGCTTCGCGGGCCGCGTTGACAGGGTGGGTGTACCAGTTGACCTGGACTTCGTTCTGCAGCTTGCGGAAGGCGCGCGCCTGCGCCCCGGCCGGCACCCAGTCGGTCAGGTTCATGCCGACCGCGGCGTCCGGGCTGGCGGTCTGGATGCCGTCCCAGGTGTCGGCGCGCAGGAACCAGGTGTCGGGCGCGCCGTACAGCAGCGCGTGGCCGGCCTCCTCGCAGCAGGCGCGCGCGCTGTCGAACAGGCCGCGCGCTTCATCCTCGCGCAGGTCGAGCCGGCGCGTGTCGCCCATCATCAGGTGGCTGTGGGCGATCTGGATGTGGGCCGGGTTCACGATGAACCAGGTGCCGTCGCCCGGATCGAGGCCGTAGCCGCGCATGCTGCTGGTGGCGAAGCCGGGCGCGGTGCCGTTGGCCAGGCCGAGGCTGCGCGCGATCCAGAGTTCGTGCGGCAGCACGCGCGCGCTGCCCTCCAGCGGGCGGAACATTTGGCTGGAAAAACGCGACAGCAGCGCCGCCAGGGCCGGGGCATCGAGGGCGCGGATCAGGTCGGGCGCGAATTCGGGAACGGGGAGGGCGAACGGCAGGACGAGCGATATGTGGGCCATGGCGTATTGTAGGACAAATGGACGGTCCGCGAGAACAGCGGCCAGCCTGAAATCTTTATTTCAATCGTGACAAGCTCTCACATGGATGAGCTTTGTATGGCACACTGCGGGCCTCGAGCAGCGTTTATCATGGAGCCCATGAGCATCATCCACAAATTGCCCTACGAATGGCTGGTCGGCCTGCGCTATACGCGGGCCGGCAAGCGCAGCGGCCGGAACAGTTTTATCTCCTTTATTTCGCTGATTTCGGTGTCCGGCATCGCCCTCGGGGTGGCCGCGCTGATCGTGGTGCTGTCGGTGATGAATGGTTTTCAGAAGGAAGTGATGGACCGCATGCTGTCGGTGCTGGCCCATATCGAGGTCTTCGACGCCAGCGGCAGCATGCCCGACTGGCGCCAGGAAGAGCAGCAAGCCTTCCGCAACCCGGCCGTGCGCGGTGCCGCGCCCTTCGTCGAGACCCAGGGCCTGCTGGTGCGCGACGACGTCATGAAGCCGGCCGCCATCCGCGGCATCCTGCCGGAAGAAGAGCACAAGGTATCAAGCGTCGGCAAGCAGGTCCGCCAGGGCAGCCTGCAGAACCTGCGTCCGGGCGAATTCAACATCGTGCTGGGCTATGTGCTGGCGCGCTCGCTCGGCGTCGGCGTCGGCGACAAGGTCACCATGATGCTGGCCCAGGCCCAGACCACCCCGGCCGGCATGGTGCCGCGCACCCGCAGCTTCACGGTGGCCGGTATCTTCGAGGCCGGCCATTACGAATTCGATTCGGCGATGGCCTTCGTCCACCTGCAGGACGCCGAGCGCATGGAGCGCCTGCAGGCGCCGATGGGCCTGCGCCTGCGCATCGCCGACATGCACCAGGCCCCGCAGGTGGCTGCGGAACTCAAGAAGTCGATGCCCGGCGACCTGGTCATGCGCGACTGGTCCAAGCTGAACGCCAACTGGTTTGCCGCCGTCCAGACCGAAAAGCGGATGATGTTCATCATCCTGACCCTGATCATCGCGGTGGCCGCGTTCAACCTGGTCTCGACCCTGGTGATGACGGTGACCGACAAGCAGCCCGACATCGCGATCCTCCGCACGCTCGGCTCATCGCCGCGCTCGATCATGAAGATTTTCATGATCCAGGGCGCCCTGGTCGGCATCATGGGCACCATCGCCGGCGTCGCGCTGGGGGTGCTGGTGGCCCTGAACATCGACGTGATCGTGCCCTTCATCGAGCACCTGTTCGGGATCCAGTTCCTGTCCAAGGATATCTACCTGATCAGCGAGATCCCCTCGGACATGCGCTGGCCGGACGTTTTCAAGATCGGCGGCGTGTCGGTGCTGCTGGCTTTCGTGGCGACCCTGTATCCGAGCTGGTCGGCGTCGCGCGTGAAGCCCGCGGAGGCCCTGCGCTATGAATGACATGCGAAAAGAAATGAGCAATACCATGAACACTGCCGGCGCGCCGGTCCTGTCCTGCCGCGGCGTCGGCAAGACCTTCCGCGAAGGCGACTACGCCGTGCGGGTGCTGGACAATATCGACTTTTCCATCGGCCGCGGCGAACGCGTGGCCATCGTCGGCGCCTCCGGGTCCGGCAAGTCGACCCTGCTGCACATCCTCGGCGGCCTCGATACCCCGAGCGGCGGCGCGGTGGTGCTGCAGGGCGAGGACTTCGCCGCGCTGTCGGAAACCCGGCGCGGCGAGCTGCGCAACGCTTCGCTCGGATTCGTCTACCAGTTCCACCATCTGCTGCCGGAGTTCTCGGCGCTGGACAACGTCGCCATGCCGCTCCTGATCCGCCGCGTGAAGCGCGAGGAGGCGGTGGCGCGCGCCGAAGCCATGCTGGCCAGGGTCGGCCTGGCCAAGCGCGCCATCCACCGGCCCGGCGAACTCTCGGGCGGCGAGCGCCAGCGCGTGGCCCTGGCGCGCGCACTCGTCACCGAGCCGGCCTGCGTGCTGGCCGACGAGCCGACCGGGAACCTCGACCACAACACCGCCGAGACCATCTTCGACCTGATGCTGGAACTCTCGCGCACCCTCGGCACCGCCTTCGTGATCGTGACCCACGATCCGGAACTGGCGCGCCGCTGCGACCGCGTGCTGCGCCTGACCGAGCACGGACTGCAGGCCGAACAGACCTGAACCGCCATGTGGATCGACACCCACTGCCACCTCGACGCCCATGAGTTCGGCGACGAGTCCCTGCAGGTCGCGGCGCGCGCAGGGCAGGCCGGGGTGTCGATGATCGTGATCCCGGCCGTCGAACGCGGCAACTTCGAGATCGTTCGCAAGCTGGCCCATGCCGCCCCGAACGCCAGCTACGCGCTCGGCATCCACCCGATCCATGTGCCGCGGGCGACCGAGGACGACCTGGCGCTGCTGCGCCGCCTGGCCGAAGAGGCGATGGCGGACCCGCGCTTCGTGGCCATCGGCGAGATCGGCCTGGACTTTTTCATCCCCATGCTGTGCGAGCCGGCCATGCGCGAGAAGCAGGAGCTTTTCCTGCGCGAGCAGCTGCGCATCGCGCGCGATCTCGGCCTGCCGGTGCTGACCCACGTGCGCCGCTCGCAGGACCAGGTGCTCAAGCACGTGCGCCAGATCAGGCCGAACGGCGGCATCGCCCACGCCTTCAACGGCAGCTTCCAGCAGGCGCAGAACTTCATCGACCTGGGATTCCGCCTCGGCTTCGGCGGCGCCATGACTTTTACGCGCGCACTGCAGATCCGGCGTTTGGCGGCGGAGCTGCCGCTGGACGCCATCGTGCTCGAGACCGATGCGCCCGACATCGCCCCCAGCTGGATCCACCCCGGCCGCAACAGCCCCGAGGAGCTGCCGGCGATCGGCCGCATGCTGGCCGGGCTGCGCGGCGTGCCCGAATCCGAGGTCGGCGCGGCCACCTGGCGCAGCGCGCTGGGCGCGATTCCACGCCTGGAAAAGCTGCTCGCGCCTTGAAGATCGTCTAAGCGCGCGCTTCCTCGCCCATCCATGCATGCATGGTGCCGTGCGCTGACACCGTGAGGCGCAGCAGACGCACCGTCGCGCGCGCCGGTTTCCGCGTTCACGCAGCCACGACCATTCCGGCAGAATGAAGTTCCGTCCGGAGCTGCCCTGAAGCGTATGACGCATTGCAATGTTTGCTCCACGCACCGTGGAAGAATGGGTGCTTCCGCGGCACGACGGCACGCATGGAGGAGACACGGTGGAGAGCGCGAGCGAATTCCTGCGGCTGCTGCAGCACGAGAAGTCCCTGAGCACGGCCCATCGCCCCCTGCGCCTGCGCCTGGCGCACGCCGGGCAGCTCTCCGAGGACGTCCTGCTGCCGCAGCGGGTGGTGGGCAGCGAGGCGGTCTGCGGCGGCATCGAGTATCGCGTCGCCTGCCTGGCCGGCAGCCCGCACCTGCCGCTCAAGGAACTGATCGCACTGCCGGCCGAGATCCAGTTCGTCACCGACCGCGGCCACCTGCGCAGCGTCTGCGGCCTGGTCACCGAGGCGCGCGCCGGCGATTCCGACGGCGCCCTGGCGGCCTACGAACTGGTGCTGCGCGACGTTTTCGCGGTGATGGAAAAGCGCAGCAACAGCCGCGTGTTCCGCTATCAGAACGAGCTGGAGATCGCGCAGGTCCTGTGCGACGAATGGCGCCACTCGAACACCGTGCTGGCGAATGCCTTCGAACTGGAGATCGACCCGCTGATCGACATGCGCGACTACCCGCCGCGCGAACAGACCATGCAGCACAACGAATCGGACGCCGCCTTCGTGCGCCGCCTGCTGAAGCGCCGCGGCATCGCCTGGGTCTTCCGTCCGGGACGCAGCCGCAACACGGCGGTCGACCCCGCCCACGACCGCACCCCGGCCCATACGCTGCTGCTGTTCAGCGACGCCGGCAGCCTGCCGCGCAATGCCGCCGGCAGCGTGCGCTACCACCGCGACGGCATCGCCGACGGCCGCGACACCGTGACCTCCTGGACCGCCGCGCGCCGCCTGCAGCCCGGCGTCACCACCCGCCATAGCTGGGACTACAAGAACCCGGCCGGCGGGCAGTTCATGACTGCCAGCGCGCGCAGCATGGCCGACCAGGGCCCGAGCGGCAACCAGCTCGCCGCCACCCTGGACGACTACCTGATCGAGATGCCGCACGCCGGCAACGACGTCGACGACCACTGGCGCCTCGGCCACGTGCGCATGAGCCGCCACGAATTCGAATCGAAGTGCTTCCACGGCGAGGGCAGCGTGCGGGACTTCTGCGCCGGCCAGTATTTTTCGCTGGAAGACCATCCCGAGATCGATACCCACCCGGCGCCCGAGCGCGACTTCGTCATCACCGAACTGCGCGTGGTGGCCGACAACAACCTGCCGCGCGAGCTGGCCGCGCCGGTGTCCTCGCTGCTCGGCACGGTCGGACCGGCGTCCTCCGCGGAAGGCGGCGGCCGCGTGCGAATCGCCTTCAGCGCGGTCCGGCGCGGCATCCCCATCGTACCCGCCTTCGACCCGCGCAGCGATCTGCCGCATCCGCAGCTGCAAAGCGCGATCGTGGTCGGCCCGCCGAACGAAGACGTGCATTGCGACGCGCTCGGCCGCGTGAAGATCCGCTTTCCCGGCATGCGCGCCGCCGACCACGAGCATGCGCGCGGCGCCGGCGCGTCCGGCGGCCCCGCGGATTCCGCCTGGGTGCGGGTGGCTTCGAACTGGGCCGGCAACGGCAGCGGCAGCCAGCACCAGTCCGGCGACATTCAGCTGCCGCGCGTCGGCACCGAGGTGCTGGTGGCCTTCCTGGGCGGCGACCCGGACCGCCCCATCATTCTTGCCCAACTTTACAACCAGCGCTCGGCGCCGCCGGCCTTCAACGGCGCGGGCAAGCTGCCGGGCAACCGCTATCTGTCCGGCACCCGCACCCGCGAAATCGGCGGCGCACGCGGCAACCAGCTGCGCTTCGACGATACCCGCGGCCAGATCAGCGCCCAGCTGGGCAGCGATCACGGTGCCTCGGAACTCAACCTGGGCTGGATGACCCGGCCGCGCGACCACGGCGGCGCCGAAGCGCGCGGTGAGGGCGCCGAACTGCGCAGCGAGCTGTCGGTGGCGGTGCGCGGCGCGCAAGGTGTGTTGATCAGCGCCGAACCGGGCGAGGGCGGTTCCACCGGCCAGCTCGGGCGCGCCGGCCTGGTCGGCCTGGCCGAAGTCATGCAGGGCATCCTCGACGAAGTCGGCAAGCTGGCGGCCGTCCACAACGAAGACGAGCCCTCGCAGCAGCGCCTGGCCGCGCTGGTCGAAAAGCTCAAGCGCTGGCATGAAGGCAGCAACGTCGCCGAGGGCGCCGCTGGCGGCGGCGCAGCCATCGTCGCCGCCAGCGCCCCGGCCGGCGCGATCGTCGCCAGCAGCGACAACCTGGCGCTGGGCGCGGCCAGCAAGGTGGACGTGGTGAGCGCCGGCGACGCCGAGATCTCGACCGGCCGCAACATCTTCCTGCGCGCCGCCCGCGGCCTGAGCCTGTTCGCCCACGAGATGGGCATGAAGCTGGGCGCGGGGCGCGGCGACATCGTCGTCCAGACCCACCTGGGCAACATCCAGATCAAGTCGTCCGGCCGCATCAGCCTGATCGCCGCCGAACGCATCGAGCTGGAGGCGCCGGCCGTAAAGATCATCGCTCCTGGCGCCACCACCGACTGGATCGACGGCAAGATCACGCACCAGAGCAGCAGCCAGCAGATCCACAAGGGCTCCGACTTCATGTACTTCGGCCCCGGCGGCGCCAGTCCGAAGGACGTGCGCCTGCCTGCTTCGCACCTGCACACCGACGAATACGTGGTACTGCGCCACCTGCAGACCGGCGCGCCGATCCCGAACCAGCGCTATCGCGCCACCTTCGAAGACGGCCGCACCGTGACCGGACGCACCGACGACCAGGGCCGGACTTCGCTGCTGATCGGAGAAATGATCGGCGGCGTCGACATGGCCTACCTTCCCGAAGACGACGATCCGGCCGCCTGAGCCGGATCCATTACCTCACACGGAGCGCGCATGGCAGACCCGACCCGCCCATTGCCGAACCTCGTCCCGCAGCCGGACGGCAGCTGGACCGGACGCACGGTGCTGACGCCGACGGCGCTCAAGACCAGGGGCTTGTTCACGATGCCGCCGTCAAAGGTGGTGCCGGTGATTGTGGTGCCGGGGATTATGGGGACGAATTTGCGGGCGGCGAAGGATTCGAAGAAGCCTGAGAACAGGGCACTCAAGAGGGGAGAAGCCGCTTGGCGCGCTCCGAATGGTATAGCTGAGGGGCTTTATGCCTCGCGCGCATGGAAGGGGCGCGATCCGATAGCGAGACAGAATATTCTTGATGGCGACACACTCGAAGTGGATGACGGCGGGAGCATTTCTTTGCCGTTGGAGGCACGCAACTATGGCATGCTGGAAAAAGAGGTACGTGGGCGTCACTGGGGCGAAGTGCATTGGGGCTCGTATGGCAATCTGCTGTATGGGCTACACGTCGGCCTGAACCACACCTACGAAACGAGCTTGCTCGACAATGTACGTGTGTTGTGCCGGCACTGGAAGGAAATCATGGCCTGTGATCCGGAAAGATGGGGGGAGCGCTCAGTTCAAAAGATCACGGAAAAGGAACTCGAAAAGCACGCCGAGTATTACTTTCCGGTGTACGCGTGTGGATACAACTGGCTTGAATCCTGTGAGGACTCGGCAAAGCGCCTGCGTCAGCGCATCGAAGAGACGATCAAGTTCTGGACTGATAACAAGCGCCAATGCAGTAAGGTCATCCTCGTGACACATTCGATGGGTGGCTTGGTTGCCAGAGCTTGCGCCAAACAAATCCCGGAACACATACTAGGTGTCATTCATGGCGTCATGCCCGCATTCGGCGCTCCGGCCTGCTATCGCCGAATTGCGTGCGGTACTGAAAGCTGGAGCCCCAGCAATGGATCCCTTGACAATACGAAAGCGGAGTTTGTGGCCGACATATTAGGGGGGCGGCCGGAACTTACGATGCCGATAATGGCTACCGCACGCGGCCCGCTGGAACTTTTGCCTAACCATTTGTATCCGGGACCATGGCTGCATGTGTGCATGCTAAGTCGAGTCAATAACAAGGACGTACCACGTGACGTGGTTTATCTGCCGGGTGGTAACCCCTACGACCTTTATCGCGACATGAATTCGTGGTATCGACTCGTCGATCCAGCACTGATCGATCCCGCTGGACACTATAAAAATGACGAACGGAGCGCCAAGAAAGCTGTTCTTGAAGCGATCGATCATACAGAACGATTCCACCGCGACACCCTGGATACTTATTACCACCCAAATACCTACGCATTCTACGGCGCGGATCGGGCACACCTGTCGTTTGGTGCCGTCCGCTGGGTGGCCCGTGTTCCGGGTGGTGATGCGGTCTTTACTGAGGCGAATCTGCGTCGCGCTCGCTTGTTGGGATACCGGGAAACTGTAGGGCGGCGTGTCCAGGTTGAGGGAAAGACGACGCTGGAATTTGTGCCGGCACGGCAGGATGTGGGCGGTGATGGCACCGTTCCACAGCAATCTGGAGCAGGACCGCGAGGGAAGATCCGGCATATATTCGAAATGCGCGGCATTGAGCATCAGGAAGCTTTCAATGACGATAGTGTCTTGCTGCTCACGCAACATCTCGTTGTTAAACTGGTGCAGGAGTCGCCATGAGTTTGGCGAAAAATCCTGTTGCTAAAGCTTATCCGGCGGAGACTTCTTACTGTCCAGATCTCAGGACCGGCACTTCAGCCCGTAGTGACAAAAAACTGCTTGCAACTAACGAAATACTTGCGCCTTCGCAAGGCTACGTCGAGCTGCTGCCATGTCGCTGCGACAATCACCCTATCCTCAAGCCAATTCAGAAGTTGCCATGACGCGAATAAGGAAACGCGGATGGCGGGAACTCATCGTCCTGCTGGCAGCCCTCGCGTGTGCGGGAAGCTGGGCCGCCGGCCAAGTCCGCAGCATGCGCGACAGATCCGAGGTGGCAAAAATGACGGAAAAGATGAAAACGGTATGCGTCGGACGCTACCTGATCGATGTCCCGAGTCAAGCTGAAGTGGACCTCACACATGAAAGGATCGATGGGTTCGAAATTGTATCGGCTGAAGAATCCGAGTTTGAATTCCAGCAGCGTCTTGCCACGCGTGAGGTCGAGATCAACCAGAGGAGCGCCGGATCGGCAAGTAGGGGGGGGGGCGGAATTGTCGAGTCACGCGAACTTCGCATTCCAGGGATGATTGGTCGAACAATTATTTTTGGCCGCACACGTAGCTACGAGTTCATAGAAGGACAAAAGGTAGATGTCGAGTGGGTATCGGTAGAGGCTTATGCGCATACTGCTGGAATGAGCTTTACATTGTCAGCGAAATATGTGGACGAGTCCGATGCTAAAGCGGTTGAAGGGCTGCTTGCACGGCTACAAATGCGCGGGGAAGACGAAATACCAACGGTCCCAGGCTTTTGCGTTTCGCGTGCAATCTTCGCCGAGCCGCTGCCTGCGCACAAAAGTGAACAAGTCGCCATGCACCTCAGCATGCCGGACCACCCGGATGTGGCGCTGACGCTTTTAAGCGTCGCAGGTGGCCGTCCCGGACCAGGTGTGCTTGCACGATATGCAAAGATGGATGCGAACGCCGGGGCCGACGAACTATTGCGGGTAACTAAACTTCGTGCCGAACCACGTAGCATCAATGGCATGGACGGCGAGGAACTTGTCGAACGCATTCGCGAGTTCAATTTTACGACGACATACACGCTCAACTGGGAGCATCGCGGCGCGGATGGGGATCTTTTGCGACCATACTTGTCACTTGAAGCACAGGCCGGCATAGGCGAGCGTCCTGGCGGTAAGCCGGCCGGCGCGAGCTTGCACGAGGACGCTTTGCTGGCACTATGGGATAACGTTGCTTCCAGCGTCCGTTTGCGCAAGAATAAGCCACCACCAAGCTCGGGTCCGGAGCCTGGACCCACGGGCCCTATGCTGGGTGCCATGGTCCAGGCGGGTGAGGTCTGTCCACAGACCGGATGGTGGCGCTGCAGCGACGTCGCCGAAGGTATGAGTGTTTATGGGGGCCGGGTCCAATACACTCGCAAAGACGTACGCATGCCTCAAGCGCTGCTGCTGCCGCGCCAGACTTTGTGGCAAAAGCTGAAACGCATTCAACCGAGCGTGGAGATTCCTCGACGTACGGCCTGGACTTTGGTTGACAAACGCATGCGCCCGCGCAGTATGCCTGCAGTGGCGTTGGCGCCCGCCGTCACGCCGTCACCTGGCCTAAGCCTCGTTGCCGCCGACCACTCCGCAATAGCCATCGGTGCATATATTCGCACCGGAGAAGTTTGTCCCGCCAGCGGTTGGTGGCGCTGTGAAGAGGCGCATGCGCTGGACGGCACGCGTTGGTTTGCTCGGGGGAGCGTGCTGCCGCCCGCTACGTTCCGAGTGCCGGCTGGTGTGTTTGCGAAAGCTGCCGGTCCAGATGTCATCCAGCGTCGCAGTACATGGCAATTGATGCGGCATGCCGAGGCTGCCCTGTCGGTGGCACCTGCTCCAGTTCCGGCAGAGGGCTTGTCTGCCGATGATCCGCCTGCATCAGTCTGATCTGCCGCCATCCTCTTGTCATCTATTGAGCGCCCTTTGGGAGAAGACGCAAATGCGCCGATGGCTCTACGTCGTGATTTCGTTGATGGCCATGGGCTCTATGGGAAGCTGGGCGTTCAGCGAGGCTCGCAGCATGCGCGACAGGTCCGAGGTGGCGCACATGACGGAAAAGATGAAGACAGTGTGTGTCGGCCGCTACGTGGTCGATGTACCTGCCCAAGCCGAAGTCAGCGTTTCCGGCAGTATCCTGGACGGATTCGAGCTTGTCACGGTCGAAGAGAGCGAGACGGCTTTCCGTCGGCGAGTCGCGGCGCGCGAAGCCGCGATCGAAGCGAGCCAAGCGGATCCGGCTACTAATACCGAAGGGGGAATGGTCGAGGCGCACGATCTTCGAAACGCAGGTATGGTCGGGCGAACTTTCCTATACGGGCGCAGCCGCGGGTATTTGATGAAAGGGGATCGGCGTGTCTATAGTGAATCGGTGTCAGTCGACAGTCACGCACATATCGGCGGTGTAAGCGTCTCTCTATCAGCCGATACGACCCAAGAATCGAGGGTGGCTGAGGCTGAGGCACTTCTTGCGCGGATACGGAGGCGTGGCGACGATGAGGTCTCCAGCTTGCCCGGCTTTTGTGTCGAACGCGCCGTCTTTGTCGATCCGCTTCCTGTTCACAGCGGCGAACACATCGTGAGGCATCTTGATCTGCCTGAATACCCTGATCTGGCGTTGTCCCTCGCCAGTATCGCTGGTGCCCGCCCTGGCCCAGGTTTGCTAGCCCGGATAGCCGAAACGGACGCAAGGACGACGCCGGACATGATGCTGCGAATGACGAAGCTTCGGGAAGGCAAACGCAAGATCAACGGTGTCGATGGAGAGGAGGCTCTGCTTCGCGCCCGTGAATACAATCTCATTAAAACGTATGGCTTCAACTGGGAAGCGCACGGCACTCCTGACGATCCGGCACTGCCTTACCTGTCCCTGGAGCTCAGAACTGGAATCAGCGCGCGCCCGGGCGGCAAACCGGCCGACACAAGCCTGCACGAAGACGCACTACTGGCACTATGGGATCGCATCGCCTCCAGTATCCGCCTCCGGAACCCGGACAAGGCCAGCCGCCGCCCGAATTCCACTTCAGTAGATCCGCGGCAGCCCGTCGCCCCCTGAGCGCCCGTCCACGATATCCACGATGCGCAGCGCCATCCTGGGGTTCACAACCGGCGTGCTGGTACTGCAGTCCTCCGCCGGGCTCCCATCCATCGGCGTGCTGATCACCTGCGGCGCCGGCGTCGTCGCACTGATCGCGCTGGCGAAGCGCCCCGGAATCTTCAGCAAGGATGCGGGCAAGGCCTGCGCCGCCGCCATCGCT
The DNA here is from genome assembly GCF_056399665.1 of Massilia sp. 01N410. Taxonomy (NCBI): domain Bacteria; kingdom Pseudomonadati; phylum Pseudomonadota; class Betaproteobacteria; order Burkholderiales; family Oxalobacteraceae; genus Massilia; species Massilia sp. 01N410. The sequence continues at coordinate 77,258 of NZ_JBFTRV010000009.1, forward strand.
GGCGCGGTGCTCGGCTACGCCTGGGCCGCGCTGGTGGCCTACCACGCCCTGGCTCCCCGACTGTCCGTTGATGACGAAGGCCGCGATCTCACCATCGTCGGCATCGTCGACAGCCTCCCATATCGCTTCGAACAAGGCCTGCGCTTCAATCTCCAGGTCGAACGCACGGAAACCCCGGGTGGCACCGTCCCGCCGAGGATCGCACTCTCCTGGTACGCCGACCGTCGCGGCGAAGCGAAACTGCCCGCAACGCTGATGCCCGGCGAGCGCTGGCGCCTGACAGTCCGCCTGCAGCGGCCCCACGGCAATGCCAATCCCGGCGGTTTCGATTACGAAGCCTGGCTGCTGGAGCAGGGCGTGCGCGCCACCGGCTATGTGCGCGCCGACGACGCCAATGTCCGCCTGGACGCCTTCGTGCCGCGCTTCGGCACCGTGGTCGAGCGCAGCCGCGCCCTGCTGCGCGAACGCATCCTGCGCGCGCTCGAGGGGCGGCAGTACGCAGGCGTGATCGTCGCGCTGGTGATCGGCGACCAGCGCGGCATCGACCAGTCGGACTGGCAGGTCTTCAACCGCACCGGCATCGGCCACCTGATTTCCATCTCGGGCCTGCACATCACGATGATTGCCGGGCTGGCGGCGCTGGCGGTCTCGAGCCTGTGGCGGCGATCCTTCTTCACCGGCGCCCAGCTGCCCTTGCGGCTGCCGGCGCAAAAGGTCGCCGCCTTGAGCGGGGCGCTGGTCGCGCTGTTGTACGTGCTGCTGGCCGGCTTCGGCGTGCCGGCCCAGCGCACGCTCTACATGCTGACGGTGGTGGCGCTGGCGCTGTGGATGGGCAGGCTGTCCAGCGTCACCCATGTGCTGTGCGCGGCACTCGGCGTGGTCGTGCTGCTCGATCCCTGGGCCGTGCTGTGGCCGGGGTTCTGGCTGTCCTTCGGGGCGGTGGCGGTGATCCTGTTCGGTGGCCACGGCAGGATTGCGCCGCATGAGACCGGGTTGCGCAACAAGATGGCGCTGGCCGCCCGCACCCAGTGGTCGGTGACCTTGGGACTGGTGCCGCTGACCATGCTGCTGTTCGGCCAGGTGTCGCTGGCCAGCCCGCTGGCGAATGCGGTGGCGATCCCGCTGGTGAGTTTTATCGTGACGCCGCTGGCGCTGCTGGGCAGCCTGCTGCCCGCGCCCTTGTCCGGCTGGCTGCTGGTGGCGGCACATGCGGCGGTCGAGGGACTGGCTGCTGCGCTCGGCCATCTGTCCGCGTTGCCGGCGGCGGTCTGGCGCGCACCGTCGCCCCAGCCCTGGGTGTTCCTGCTGGCCCTCGGCGGCACGCTGTGGATGCTGATGCCGCGCGGCTGGCCGCACCGCTGGGCCGGCGCCGCGGCCTGGCTGCCGCTGCTGCTGCAGATGCCCGAGCATCCTGAGCCTGGGCGCTTCCGGGTTATCGCCTTCGACGTCGGCCAGGGCATGGCGCTGCTGGTCGAGACGTCCGGCCACCGCCTGCTGTACGACACCGGTCCCGGCTACGCGCCCGGCCTGGACGCCGGCAGCCGCGTGCTGCTGCCTTATCTGCGCATGCGTGGCATCGGCGTGCTCGACGGCATGGTCGTGAGTCACGGCGACCTCGATCACACCGGCGGCGCGCTGGCGGTGCTGGGCGAACAGCGGGTCGGCTGGGTTGCCTCGTCGCTGGAGGATGGCCATGCCATCGTGCGCGCAGCGCGGCGCCACCTGCGCTGCACGGCGGGCCAGCAGTGGGAGTGGGACGGCGTCCGCTTCGAGATGCTGCATCCGCCGGCGCCGATCTACGCGGACCCGAAGCCGAAGGCGAATGCGCGCAGCTGCACCGTCAGAATCTCGAACGGGCGCACGGCGATCCTGCTGGCCGGCGACATCGAGGCGGCCCAGGAAGCGGCGTTGGTCTCGGCAAACGCAGCGGGCCTGCGTGCCGATGTGCTGCTGGCGCCGCACCACGGCAGCGGCACCTCGTCGACGGCGCCCTTCCTCGCGGCCGTGCAGCCGAGCGTGGGCGTGTTCCAGGTAGGCTGGCGCAACCGCTACAAACATCCCAAGAACGAGGTCTTCGAACGCTACGGCCAGCTCGGCATCGAGCGCCTGCGGACCGACGAGCAGGGCGCCGTCACCCTGGAGTTCGGCGACACGGTCGGCTACGAGGACTACCGCCGCCGGCACGCCCGCTACTGGTACGCCGGGCCGCGCTAGATCAGGTCTCGCGCGGCAAGGTAATCGTCACCCGCAAGCCGCCGCCGGCGCGGTTCGCCGCCGTGATCCGCCCGCCATGGGTCTCGACCACGCGCTTGGCGATCGCCAGGCCCAGGCCGTGGCCGTCGACGTTGTTCTGTGTCGGATTCGAACGAAAGAAGGGATCGAAGATCTTGCCCATGTCTTCCTCGGCGATGCCGGGTCCGCGGTCCAGGACTTCGATGTGCACCGAACCGTCCTCGGGGTGCAGGGCGACGTCGACCGCGCCGTCCGCGCCGCCATGCTTGACGGCGTTGCGCACGATGTTCTCGACCGCGCTCCACAGGAGGTCGGGCGCGCCGCGCACCGTCACCGGGACCGGTGCGTCGACGTCGATGCGGGCGCCGGCTTCGAAGCGCGCATCGTCCGCGATCTGGTCGACCATCTCGACCAGGTCGACCTGTTCCATCGCCGGCGGCTTGCTGGTCGCGTCCAGGCGCGACAGGGTCAGCAGCTCGCCCACCAGGCGGTCCATGCGCACGCTTTCGCGTTCGATGCGGTCGAGCGAAGCCTGGATCTTTTCCGGCTGCTGGTGGGCCAGGCCGATCGCCGCCTGCAGGCGCGCCAGCGGCGAGCGCAGTTCGTGGGAGACGTCGTGCAGCAGGCGGCGCTGGCCGTCCATCAGGGCGCGCAGCTGGGCGCTCATGCGGTCGAAGTCCTGGCCCAGTTCGGCCAGCTCGTCGCCGCCGACCGCCATCCTGGTCTCGGCGAACTTGGGCGCGAGATCGCCGGCGGCGGCGGATTCGAAGGCGCCGCGCAGGGCGCGGATCGGGCGCGAGAAATACCAGGCGAGGAGGGCTGCGAACAGGAAGCTGGCCAGAGTCGCGGCGACGATCGGCAGCCAGCGGCCGACGTGGCGTCCGAACTCGGGCGGCAGGCCGAATCCGCCGCCGGGGCCGCGTGGACCGGGACCGAGGCCGGGACCGAGCCCGGGACCGGTGCCGCGGCCCGAGCCATAGCCGCCGGCGTCGCGCGAGGCGATCCGGGGGCCGGGCAGGGCGCCCACGCCGGCACCGGCCCCGGCGCCCGCGCCGCCGGCAAACCCGGGCTTCGGCATCTCGCCGCCGGCGCCCGGATAGGGGCCCGGGACGCGCGAAGCAAATGCCAGGTAGCGCCGGCCGTCCGGGGCGGTCAGGCGTGCGACGGCATGGAGGGACTGCGGGCCGGCTTCGAGGTCGCGTTCGACCTGCTCGCGCAGCTTGACCGGCACCGAGCGCCCGAGCAGTTCGTGGCCCTGCTCGTCGAGCACATACAGGCGCACGCGGCGGTTGCTGGCGGCCAGCTCGCGCAGGCCGTCGATGCCGCCGTGTCTCAGGGTGGCAGTGGCCGCGTCGAGCATGATGGCGGCGGGCGGGCCGACGTCCAGCGTCGGTTCGGTGTTGCGATGCCGGGCCTGGTCGCGCAGCCACACGGTGCCGCCGATGCCGATCGTGGCCGCCACCTGGGCGAGCAGGATCGACAGGAAGAACTTCCAGAACAGCCGGCCCATCGTTATTCGCGGATCAGCTGGTAGCCGAGACGGTAGACGGTCTGCAGGCAGGAGCGGCCGTCCGCCAGCGTGCCCAGCTTGTGGCGCAGGCTGCTCAGGTGGACGTCGATGTTGCGGTCGAAGCGGGCCAGCGGACGGCCCAGGCCCTGTTCGGACAGGTCGTTCTTGCTGACCGGGCGGCCGGCGTTGCGGGCCAGGACTTCGAGCAGGTTGAATTCGGTGCTGGTCAGTTCCAGCGGTACGCCGTCCCAGGTGGCGCGGCGCTGTTCGGGCAGCATGGTCAGCTTGCCGACCGACAGCGTGATGCCGGTTCCCTCGGTGCCGGTGCCCTGGGTGCGGCGCAGGATGGCGCGCACGCGGGCAGTCATCTCGCGCGGGGTACAGGGCTTGGTCACGTAGTCGTCGGCGCCCAGTTCGAGGCCGAGGATGCGGTCGGCGTCGTCGCCGCGGCCGGTCAGCATCAGCACGGGGATGCGGCTGGCGGCGCGGATGCGGCGCAGGGTCTCGATGCCGTTCATGCGAGGCATCATCACGTCGAGGATGACGATGGCGTACTGGCCGCTGAGCGCTTCGCGCGCCCCGGCTTCGCCGTCGTGGGCACAGGCCACCCGGAAGCCTTCCTGCTCCAGGTATTCGGTGAACATCCCGACCAGTTCGGTATCGTCGTCGATTAACAGCACTTGAGTCATGTTCGCATCTTAGCAAATGGCGGGAAATGGGGCAGCCGGCCATGGATTCTCTTTACCTCGTTTTACACCGGCCTAACACCACTTAACAGAGGCGCACACGACAATGCGGCATCCCAACCACTCAAGGATGCACGACATGAATCCGACGCGCAAAATCATCGCCGCCGCACTGCTCGCGGCCTGCTGTGCCACCACCTTCGCCGCCGGCCAGCTGGAAGCCCCTCCGGCTGACGGCGGCCAGGACGCCGCCCAGGGCCGCGAAGGCCGCGGTCCTGGTCCTGGTCCTGGTCCTGGTCCCGAAGCGGAAGGCCGTGGCCCTGGCGGTCCCGGTTTCGGCCACGGCGGCGAGCACAGTGGCGGTCCGGGCTTCGGCCACGAGGGCGGTCCCGGATTCGGCCATCACGGCGGCCTGCACCTGACCGAAGCCCAGCAGGACAAACTGTTCGCGATCCGGCATGCCGCCGCGCCGCAGCTCCGCCAGCAGGAAAAGGCGGTGCGGCGCGCCCACGAAGCCCTGCGCGCCCTCGGCGACGCCGCCCAGTTCGACGAAGCCAGGGCCAGTGCCGCCTCGCGCGAGCTCGGCCAGGCGATCGCCGCCGAGGCGCTGCTGCAGGCCCGCGTCCACGCCCAGGTGCTGGCCGTGCTGACGCCCGAACAGCGCGAGCAGATGCGCAAGCGCCGCCCGCAGCCGCCGCAAGAGCGTCCCTGATCGGGAAGGGAGGCGCCGACGGCGATGCGGTGTGCTGCACCTGGTGCTGCCGGCTGTAGGCGTTTCCCTCTAAACGGAAAGCGCGCCGGCAACCCGTGCGCTGCAATGCCCTTACAATGGGCGGCATGAACAAGCCTCTGCTGCATTTCACGCACGGGAACAGCTATCCCTCGGGCTCCTACGGACGCCTGCTCGGGGAGTTGGGCCGCGATTTCGACGTCCACACCACCGACATGCTCGGCCACGATCCGCGCTTTCCGGCGGACGACAACTGGCATGCGCTGATCGACGAGCTGATCGCCCAGCTCGAACGCCATGACGAACCGGTGATCCTGGTCGGGCACTCGCTCGGCGGCGCGGTCGGCATGCTGGCCGCCTGGCGCCGGCCGGATCTCGCGCGCTGCGTGGTGATGCTGGATTCGCCGGTGGTGGCGGGCTGGCGCGCCCACGTCTGGCGGATCGCGAAAGCGCTGGGCCTGGGACGCAAGCTGTCCCCGGGCGGCATCGCCGAACGGCGCCGCAATGTCTGGCCTTCGCGCGCGGCCGCCTACGAACACTTCATCTCGAAACCGATATTCCAGGCCTGGGCGCCGGGCGCGCTGGACGACTATCTCGACCACGGCCTGGCCCCGCATCCGCAAGGCGTGCAGCTGCGCTTCGACCGCGACGTCGAGGCGGCCATCTACAGCAGCCTGCCGCACGACATGGGCGAGGTGCTGCGCAAGCCCTACCCGCTGCCGATCGGCTTCGTGGCCGGCACCCGTTCGGAAGAACTGCGCCAGGCCGGCATGGCCTCGACCCGCAGGCTGGTGGGCGAGAATCTGGTCACGATCGAGGGCTCCCACCTGTATCCGATGGAGTCGCCCCAGCTCACCGCGCAGCTGACCCGCGAGATGATAGGACGTCTTTTGCCCGAGCTTGCGACAGATGACCGCCGCAAGGCTTTCGCGTAGAATCGCGGGTTACTATTCATTCACCGGAAAGCCCTGCGATGAGCATCAAAAGCGACAAATGGATCCGCCGGATGGCGGAAGAACACGGCATGATCGAGCCTTTCTCGGCCAAGCAGGTCAGGGAAAACGAAGGCCGCAAGATCATCTCCTGGGGTACCTCGTCGTACGGCTACGACATCCGCTGCGCCGACGAATTCAAGGTGTTCACGAACATCAACAGCACCATCGTCGATCCGAAGAACTTCGATTCGAACTCCTTCGTGGACGTGAAAAGCGACGTCTGCATCATCCCGCCGAACTCCTTCGCGCTCGCCCGCACCATCGAGTACTTCCGCATCCCGCGCAATGTGCTGACGGTCTGCCTCGGCAAGTCGACCTATGCGCGCTGCGGCATCATCGTCAACGTGACGCCCTTCGAGCCGGAGTGGGAAGGCTATGTGACCCTGGAGTTCTCGAACACCACGCCGCTGCCGGCCAAGATCTACGCTGGCGAGGGCTGCGCCCAGGTGCTGTTCTTCGAAAGCGACGAAGTCTGCGAGACTTCGTACAAGGACCGTGGCGGCAAGTACCAGGGCCAGCATGGCGTGACCTTGCCGAAGACCTGATACGGTTTTCGATGCCTGGTGCGCCAGGCTGTATCATGTTCAAAAGGGGCTGCGGCCCCTTTTTTCGTTTGCGAGCCCTTGGCTTCAGTAAGCCGGCGAAAAATCCTCAAGCGCCTTGATGCGCTCCTTGGCGTGGGTCTGCATGCAGCCGATATACATGACGGTGCGGATGGTGCCGCCGGCATTGCGCTGGTAGACGGCATCGCAATCGGCCTCGCGGAATTTGACCCAGGCGCGCTGCGCCACGATCAGCTTCTTCTTCGTCTCGATGCTTTCATTGCCCTCGTCGTCGAGCGCCTTGAGCGTCCGCTGGTACGCCTGGTTGAGCTTCGCTTCGACCGCTTTCTGCTCGATGGCCGCGCATTCGTTGATTTCGCGAGTGCTCATAAAAAAAGCCCGGATCGCTCCGGGCTTGCGAATGACGCGGCCGTGAATCAGTCCTGCCTCACGCAGTCGACGAAATACCCCAGCTTGCCATCCACCTCACGCTTGACCAGGCCGTGCACATCGGTCTCGAAGCCCGGGAAGCGCTCATTGAAATCACGCGCAAAACGCAGGTAGTCGACGATGGTCTTGTTGAAGCGCTCGCCCGGGATCAGCAGCGGGATGCCCGGCGGGTAAGGCGTCAGCAGGATCGCCGTGATGCGGCCTTCCAGGTCTTCGATCGCCACGCGCTCGATCTCGCGGTGGGCCATCTTGGCGAAGGCGTCCGACGGCTTCATCGCCGGGATCATGTCCGACAAATACATCTCGGTGGTCAGGCGGGCCACGTCGCGCGACTTGTAGAAGTCGTGGATTTGCTGGCAGAGGTCGCGCAGGCCCCAGGATTCGTAGCGCGGGTTGGCCGCGGTGAACTCCGGCATGATGCGCCACATCGGCTGGTTGCGGTCGTAGTCGTCCTTGAACTGCTGCAGGGCGGTGACCAGGGTGTTCCAGCGGCCCTTGGTGATGCCGATCGTGAACAGGATGAAGAAGGAGTACAGGCCGCACTTCTCGATGATCACGCCGTGCTCGGCCAGGTACTTGGTCACGATCGAGGCCGGGATGCCGGAGTCGTCGAAGGATCCGTCCAGTGCCAGGCCCGGGGTCACCACGGTGGCCTTGATCGGGTCCAGCATGTTGAAGCCTTCGGCCAGCTTGCCGAAGCCGTGCCAGGTGTCCTCGGCATGGATCATCCAGTCGGCCTGGGTGCCGATGCCTTCCTCGCTGGTGACCTGCGGGCCCCAGACCTTGAACCACCAGTCGTCGCCGATCTCTTCGTCGACCTTCTGCATGGCGCGGCGGAAGTCCAGCGATTCGTAGATCGACTCTTCGACCAGGGCGGTGCCGCCCGGCGCTTCCATCATCGCGGCGGCGACGTCGCAGGACGCGATGATCGAGTATTGCGGCGAGGTCGAGGTGTGCATCAGGTAGGCCTCGTTGAAGGCGTCCTGGTCCAGCTTGACGGTTTCCGACTCGCGCACCAGCACCTGCGAGGCCTGCGAGAGGCCGGCCAGCAGCTTGTGGGTCGACTGGGTCGAGAAGATCATCGACTCCTTGGCGCGCGGGCGGTCGCGGCCGATCGCGTGCATGTTCTTGTAGAAGTCGTGGAAGGTCGCGTGCGGGATCCAGGCTTCGTCGAAGTGCAGGGTGTCGATCTTGCCGTCCAGCAGTTCGCGCAGGGTCTCGACGTTATAGACCACGCCGTCGTAGGTAGACTGGGTGATGGTCAGGATGCGCGGCTTCTTGTTCTTGGCTTCGCGGGCGAAGGGGTTCGCTTCGATCTTCCTGCGGATCGACTCCGGCGAGAACTCTTCCAGTGGGATCGGGCCGATGATGCCGAGGTTGTTCCGGGTCGGCATCAGGAAGACCGGGATCGCGCCGCACATGATGATCGAGTGCAGGATCGACTTGTGGCAGTTACGGTCGACCACGACGATGTCGCCCGGCGCCACGGTCGAGTGCCAGACCATCTTGTTCGAGGTCGAGGTGCCGTTGGTGACGAAGTAGCAGTGATCGGCGTTGTAGATGCGGGCGGCGTTGCGCTCGGACTTGGCCACTGGGCCGGTGTGGTCCAGCAGCTGGCCGAGTTCCTCGACTGCGTTGCAGACGTCGGCGCGCAGCATGTTCTCGCCGAAGAACTGGTGGAACATCTGGCCGATCGGCGATTTCAGGAAGGCGACGCCGCCGGAGTGGCCGGGGCAGTGCCAGGAATAGGAGCCGTCGTTGGCGTAGTTGACCAGGGCGCGGAAGAAGGGCGGCGCCAGGCTGTCCAGGTAGGCTTTCGCTTCGCGGATGATGTGGCGCGCCACGAACTCCGGCGTGTCCTCGAACATGTGGATGAAGCCGTGCAGCTCCTTCAGGATGTCGTTCGGGATGTGGCGGCTGGTGCGGGTCTCGCCGTAGATGTAGATCGGGATGTCCGAGTTCTTGTGGCGGATCTCCTGCACGAAGGCGCGCAGCGCGCTAAGGGCGAAATTGGTCTCTTCGAGCGTCCCGCCGCCGAATTCCTCGTCGTCGATCGACAGCACGAAGGCCGAGGCGCGCGACTGCTGCTGGGCGAACTGGGACAGGTCGCCATAGCTCGTCAGGCCCAGCACTTCCATGCCTTCTTTTTCCATCGCGGCGGCCAGCGCGCGAATGCCGAGGCCCGAAGTGTTCTCGGAACGGAAGTCCTCGTCAATGATGACGATAGGGAATCGAAATTTCATGGACAGCTCCAAAGCGAAGCGCCGTGCACCCCATCTCCAGGAATGTAGAGATGGCCGGGCACGGCACCGTAAAAAATTGAGAAGCGGATTTTCGCAGAAAACTTCCGGTCCCGTGCAAAAATTTTTGCTAGGTTAACCAGACTGGTCCGATCGTGGCGCACTCTTGTGGCCGAGCCTACTTCCTGCGCTCGTAAGTGACGAAGGCAAACGCCACCCCATCGGCCGAGCGATGCTCCTCGCGCGCGGTCTCGATCCAGGTTGCCGGGTCGATCTCGGGGAAGAAGGTGTCGCAGCGGTAGACGCCGTCGATGTGCGTGATGATCATGCGGTCGGCGAGGCCCATCGATTCATGGAAGATCTGGGCGCCGCCGATGATGCTGGCGGGTTCATCGCCGGCGAGGGCGACCGCCTCCTGCAGCGACCCCGCCACCTCGACGCCGGCGTAGCACCAGTCCGCGTTGCGGGTGACGACGATGTTGCGGCGCTTGGGCAGCGGGCGGCCGATCGAGTCGAAGGTCTTGCGGCCCATGATGATGGGATGGCCGAGGGTGACCCGCTTGAAGTGGGCCAGGTCCTCGGGCAGGTGCCAGGGCAGCTGGTTGTCGACGCCGATGCCGCGCTGGCCGTCCATCGCGACCACGAGAGTGATTTGCTTAGCCATGGGATTACACCGCCACCGGGGCCTTGATCGCGGGATGCGGATCGTAGCCGACCACCTCGAAGTCGTCGAACTTGTAGTCGAACAGCGACTCCGGCTTGCGGCGGATGACCAGCTTCGGCAGCGGGCGTTCTTCGCGAGACAGCTGCAGCTCGACCTGTTCCATGTGGTTCGCGTACAGGTGGCAGTCGCCGCCGGTCCAGATGAAGTCGCCCACTTCCAGGCCGGCCTGCTGGGCCATCATGTGGGTCAGCAGGGCGTAGGAAGCGATATTGAAGGGTACGCCGAGGAAGATGTCGGCGCTGCGCTGGTAGAGCTGGCAGGACAGCTTGCCTTCGGCCACGTAGAACTGGAAGAAGGCGTGGCAGGGCGGCAGCTTCATCTGCGGTACGTCGGCGACGTTCCAGGCGGAGACGATCATGCGGCGCGAATCCGGATTGTTCCTGATCTGGTCCAGCACCTGGCTGACCTGGTCGATGTGCGAACCGTCCGGCGCCGGCCAGCTGCGCCACTGGTAGCCGTAGATCGGGCCCAGGTTGCCGTTCTCGTCGGCCCACTCGTCCCAGATCGAGACGCCGTTCTCCTTCAGGTAGGCGATATTGGTCGAACCGTTCAGGAACCAGATGAGTTCATGGATGATCGACTTCAGGTGCACCTTCTTGGTCGTCACCAGCGGGAAGCCGTCCTGGAGGTTGAATCGCATCTGGTAGCCGAACACGGAACGCGTGCCGGTACCGGTGCGATCCAGCTTGACCGTGCCATGGTCGCGGACATGGCGCATGAGGTCTGTGTATTGGCGCATCGGGGTTTCGGTGTAAAGCGGGTTGATGATCCGGCATTTTAACCGATCGCCGCCTGCACCTCGGCCGCCAGCAGCGCCGCCGCCTCACGCACACGTCCGTCGGGCGCTTCGAGGAGATTGTCGCCCACGTAGAGTTCGAAGTAGGAGGTGTCGGGCAGCACGCCGTGGCTGATGCGGTGGAAGATCCACAGCCCGTGCTCGGCCGCCAGTTTGCGGCGGATCTCGAGCGCGCGCTCGCGGCCGACCGGCAGGTGCACGTGCAGCATATTGGCCTGGGGCGCCGCCGGATTGAGCTTCAGGACCGGATGCTCGGCCAGTACCTCGTACACGAAGCGGGTGCGCTCGAACAGCGCCGGCATGCTGGCCAGGCGCGCATCGAACTGCATTGCCGCCGCCACCACGTAGGGGCTCTGGTGCACCAGCTTGCCGCCCTGGCGCGCGAACCATTTGGCGGCACGGGCCACGAATTCGCGCGTCCCCAGCAGCATCGCACCACCGACGCCGCCGATACCCTTGTACAGCGAGACGTAGACCGAATCGAAGCCGGCTGCGATCTCGGCCAGCGGACGGCCATAACCGGCCGCCGCTTCCCACAGGCGCGCGCCGTCCATGTGCAGGTGGATGCCCTTCGCGCGGCAGTGCGCCTTGATCGCCTGCAGTTCGTCCCAGCTGGAGAGCTGGCCGCCGATCTCGCGCATCGGGATCTCGAGGCCGACGGCGGACAGCCGTTCCGGAATGCCGGTGATGTCGGCCGCGGTCCAGGGACGGTGGCGCTCGCCGACCGACAGCGCGGCGAAGTGGTTCAGAAGCTGGTAGTTCGACTGCTCGTGCACGAAGATGTGCGAAGTCGGGTGCAGGGCCACCGGCGCCATGCCACGGTCCATCGCGGCCAGGCGCAGGGCGGTCACCTGGGTCATGGTGCCGGAAATGCAGAAGACGGCCGCTTCGAAGCCGAGCAGTTCGGCGACCTTGCGTTCGAAGTCCTGGACCACCGCGCCTTCGCCGTAGAGGTCGTGCTGGATGCCCTTGGCTTCGCACCAGGCGGCCATGGCGGAGAACATCTCGGCCGGGCGGCGGGCGCGGTGGCCGGGGAGGACGGTGGTGCAGCGTGCAAGCAGTTCGGTATCGCTCAAGGGGGGCTCCAGTGGATCGGTCTGGTCAACCGCGCCACTCTACACCGAACTGCCGGGACCGGAAAGGGCGGCCCCGGGCGCCGGGAGCGCTCGGGTGCTCAGTGGACTACCTGCACATGATGGAACTGCAGCGCCGCCAGGTTCGCATAGATGCCGCCCAGCGCCACCAGCGAGGCGTGGGTGCCGGTCTCGACGATGCGGCCGTCCTCCATCACGATGATGCGGTCGGCGCGCTGCACGGTGGCCAGGCGGTGGGCGATGATGAGGGTGGTGCGGCCGACCATCGCCGCTTCCAGGGCGCTCTGCACCAGGCGCTCGGATTCGGCGTCGAGGGCGCTGGTGGCTTCGTCCAGCAGCAACAGCGGCGGATTCTTGAGCAGCGCCCGCGCGATCGCGATGCGCTGGCGCTGGCCGCCGGACAGGCGCACGCCGCGCTCGCCCAGGTAGGAGCCGTAGCCCTCGGGCAGGCGTTCGATGAATTCGTGGGCGGCCGCCATCTTCGCCGCCGCGATCACTTCGGCGTCGCTGGCCTCCGGCCGGCCGTAGCGGATGTTTTCCATCGCGTCGGCCGAGAAGATCACCGTGTCCTGGGGCACGATGCCGATCGCGTTGCGCAGCACGTGCAGGTCGAGGTCGCGGATGTCGACGCCGTCCAGCAGGATCGCGCCCGACTGCGGATCGTAGAAGCGCAGCAGCAGCTGGAACAGGGTGGTCTTGCCGGCGCCGGAGGGACCGACGATGGCGACCGTCTCGCCCGGCTTGATGTTCAGGTCGAGGTGGGATAGCGCTGCGTGGTCGGGACGCGAGGGATAGGAGAAGCCGACGCCGGCCAGCTGCAGCGAGCTGCCGGCGGCCTGGCGCGCCGGCAGCGGCTTCGGCTGCAGCGGGCTCTCGATGCTGGAGCGCAGGGCCAGCAGTTCCAGCAGGCGCTCGGCGGCGCCGGCCGCGCGCTGGGCTTCGCCCATCACTTCGGACAGGGCGCCCACGGCGCCGGAGACGATCGAGGCATACAGGATGAACTGGCCGAGGTCGCCGCCCGTCATCGAGCCTTCCAGCACCGCGTGGGCGCCCAGCCACAACACGAAGACGATGGCACCGAACACCAGTACGATGGCCAGCATGGTGAGGATGGAGCGCGCGCGAATACGCCGCATCGCGGTGTGGAAGGCGTGTTCGACGGAAGCGCCGAAACGCTGGGCTTCGCGCCGCTCGCCGGTGAAGGACTGTACGGTGGGCATGGCGTTGAGGATCTCGCCGGCCAGCGCCGAGGCGTCGGCGATGCGGTCCTGGGAGTCGCGCGACAGCTTGCGCACGCGGCGGCCGAACAGCACGATCGGCACCACCACCAGCACCAGCAGGCCGAGGATGATGGAGGTGAGCTTGGCGCTGGTCACGAACAGCATGGCCAGTCCGCCCACGAACAGCAGGCTGTTGCGCAGCGCCAGCGAGATGCTGGTGCCGACCACGGCCTGGATCAGGGTGGTGTCGGTGGTGAGCCTCGACAGCACTTCGCCGGTGCGGGTGGTTTCGAAGAATTCCGGGCTTTGCCGGACTACGTGGGAGTAGACGGCGCTGCGGATATCGGCCGTCACGCGCTCGCCCAGCCAGGACACCATGTAGAAGCGGGCGGCGGTCGCCACCCCCAGCACCGCCGCCACCCCGAACAGGGCGAGGAAGGTGGCGTTGACGTTGGCGATGCTCTTGCCGCCGGCCGCGGCGCCGAAGCCGTGGTCGATCATCTGCTTGAAGGCGTAGGGGATGGCCAGGGTGGCGCCGGCGGCGACCAGCAGGGCGATCCCGGCCAGCACGAACTGGCGGCGGTAGGGGCGCAGGAAGGGGAAGAGGCCGGCGAGGGCGGCAAAGGTGCCCTTGCGGCTGACGGCATCGTTGGAACTGGTAGTGCTTTTACTCATGTCTCTTGGCTTCTTGTTGGCGGAGTGCTTCAAAGTTTCATTGGGTCGAGGTAGCCGGTCAGCTCGAGGTAGCCGCGGCCCAGCTGGCGGCCGTCGCGCTCCACCGTCACCGCGCCTTCCCAGTACACGGCGCCGGTCGAGCGGCGCGAGTCGAGTTCCTGGTCCGGCTGCAGCGGCTTCAGCAGCCAGCGCAGCGCGCCGGTCGTGATCGTGGTCGCCACCGGGTAGGTGGCGCCGGTGCGCGGCGATTTCCAGCGCGTCCGCGGCGCAAAGCCGACCTGGTCCGGGCCGAACTGGCTCAGGCGGCCGGCGCCATCGCGCAGGGTGGCGTGGGCCCACAGCTTGGCGCCATCCCTGGCGCGGATCTGGAAGGCCATCAGGGCGCCGCCGTCGTCCAGATTGATCCCGGTCCAGTCCCAGCCGGCCGCATTCGTGTCCAGCACCTGGCTGGACCATTCGTGGTCGAGCCAGGCCGTGCCCTTGACCGATACCGGCTTGCCCCTGCTGGTCACCGTGCCCGACACCGCCAGGTGGGGCTCGCTGTAATAATAACTGGCGTGCCCGGCTTGCGGGCCCTTGCGCGAAAAACCGGCCTCGCCTTCGAGCAGCACCGGCTGGGTCGGCGTGAGCTGCAGTTCGAAGGCCAGCTGGCTGCCGCGGACCGAGACCAGGTAGCGGCCGTCCGGCCCGCGCCGCATGCGCCAGTCTTCGAGCTTGACGTCGGTATCGCCGGTTTTCGCCCATGCCAGGCCGAAGCCTTCGCGCGCGCTGCGCTGGTCGTGCAGCAGGTGGCCGGCAGCCGGATCGGACAGGGCGGCGTGGCCGATCACCAGCTGCTTCGGCGCGAAGGCGCTGGGATTATCCGGATCGTGTTCGGTGCGGCTGCGAAAGAATGTGACCTGGAAGCCGAGCGGCTTGCCGTCAGGCGTGTTCAGCCAGCCGGTCACGTACCACCATTCGGTGCGGTGCCCGGGATGGGCGCCATAGTCCTGCGGGAACACGAGGGCGCGGCCGGGCGTCACCGGCGCGAATTGCGGCGGGCCCGCAAGGGCGGCGCCGGCCAGCAGCGACAGCATGGCGATCAGCAGGCGGAGCAGGCGCATCACCAGTCCTCCCGCACGGCGCGCACCGGCCCGCCGGACAGCGCATAGCGGCCCGACACCAGCGCGGTGGCGACCGAGGCCGCCACCAGCACCGCGGCCACGCTGCCGAGCAGGGACCAGGGCAGGTGCAGCTGCATGGTCCAGTGGAAGGATTGCGGGTTCACCACGTAGACCAGGATCAGGCTGATGAGCAGGCCGAGGGCGAAGCCGGTGGCCACGCCCAGCACGGTCAGCGAGCCGCCTTCCAGCGCCAGGATGCGCAGCACCTGGCCGCGCGACACGCCCACGTGGCGCAGCATGCCGAATTCGCGGGCGCGCGCCAGGGTCTGGGCCGAGAAGGTGGCGGCCACCCCGGACAGGCCGATGGCGATCGCGATCGCCTCCAGCAGATAGGTGACGGCGAAGCTGCGGTCGAAGATGCGCAGGCTGGCGGCGCGGATCTCGCCGGGGCTGGCCAGCTGCAGGCTGGCGCCGAAGGGCAGGCCGCGCAGCCGCGCGGCGATGGACTCCGGCTGCGTGCCGTCGGCGGCCCACAGCGCGGCATCGGTGACGGTGGTGTCGCCGGTCAGGCGGCGGTAGTCCGCCAGCCTGACGATTGCCGAACCGGACTGGTTGGCATAGTCGCGCCAGACGCCGGCGATGAAGAAGACTTGCTTGCGGCCGCCCAGCGGCAGTTCGATCCGCTGGCCGGCATGCATGCCGTACAGGTCGCTCATGGCTTCCGACACCCATGCCGGCAGTTCGCCGGCCGGCGCCGGAGCGCTCGCGCCGACCAGGGCCAGCAGGCGGCCCGGGTCGGCGGCATCGATGTCGCGCGCGACCAGGGTGATGTTCGGCCGCGTCGGGTCGAGCGACAGCGGGCGGGTGCGCAGGAAGGCTGCCTGCGCGACGCCGGGCAGCGCGGCGATCGCCGCCTGTTCGGCGGGTCCGAGGCCGCCGGTATTGCCGCCGCTGGCGGTGCGCACGTAGAGGTCGGCCGGCAGGATGTGCAGCATCCAGTCGTCCACCGAGACGCGGAAGCTGGCCACCATGATGCCCATCGCGACCATCAGGCTGAAGCTGGCCAGCACGCCGCCCAGGGCGATCGATGCCTGGCCCGGCGCATTGGCGAGCCGCGCCAGCGCCAGCGACAGCACCGGCGAAGGCGCGCGTTCCGGATGGCCCGAGCCGCGCCGCATGTGCAGGCGGTTCAGAAAGCGGAAGCTGCTGGCCGCCAGGCGCGGCATCAGGCCGATCCCGCCGATCAGCAGCAGGGCCACGGCAAAATAGCCGAACAGCGGCAGCTCGAACACCGGCGGGGCGAAGGCGCAGGCCGCGGCCGCGCCGAGGCAGAGCAGCGAGGGCCAGATGCGCGCCAGGCGGGCCAACGCGGTCTCGTCGTTGCCGGACTTGAGGGCGACGGCGGGCCGGGCGCGCGCCGCTTCCCAGGCCGGCGCCGCGCAGCCCAGCAGGGCCACGCCCAGGCCAAGCAGGAAGAACACGCTCGCCGCCACCGGCGTGAAGTGGACGGTCGGCTTCACGCCGGGGAAGTAGCCGGCGCCGAGGTCGCCGCCGAAGAAGGCCAGCGCGGCCGCCGCCAGTCCGTAACCCGCGGCGATGCCGAGCAGGGCGCCTATCACGCCGAGGCTGGCGCCTTCGAGCAGCACCTGGCGCAGCAGGAGGCGGCGCGGCAGGCCCAGCACCCGCAGCAGCGCGAACTGGCTGCGCCGCCGCAGCACCGACAGGGCCTGGGTCGAGAACACCAGGAAGGCGCCGGTGAACAGGGCCACCAGGGCCAGCACCGTCAGGTTGACGCGGTAGGCGCGGCTGAGATTATTGTTGCGGCTCTCCTGGTTGGCGTCGTTCGGCGCCGCCACCGTGAAGCGGCCCGGGAAATCGCGTTCCAGCTCGCGTGCCAGGCCGCGCTCGAAGGCGGCGCGGTCGACGCCGTCGCGCAGCTTGAGGTCGATGCGCGACAGCTTGCCGAGCTGGTGGAAGCGCCACTGCAGGGCGCCGATGTCCATCACGCCCAGGCGCTGGCCGCTGCGGGCGCGCAGGATGGGGCCGGCCACGCGCAGCGGCACGTTCCGGGTGCCGGCGCGCAGCATCAGGGTGGCGCCGGCCTGCGCGCCGAGCCAGTTCTGGGCGGCGGGCGAAAGGAAGATGGTGTCGTCGGCCAGCACGTCGGCGCCACGGCCCTTTTGCGGCACGCCGGCCAGGTCGGGCGAGACGTAGCCGGCGCGCAGGGCGTCGAGGCCGACGACCTTCAGCGAACCCGGCCTGCCGGCCAATGCGGCATCG
The DNA here is from genome assembly GCF_056399665.1 of Massilia sp. 01N410. NCBI lineage: Bacteria > Pseudomonadati > Pseudomonadota > Betaproteobacteria > Burkholderiales > Oxalobacteraceae > Massilia > Massilia sp. 01N410. The sequence goes on from NZ_JBFTRV010000009.1 coordinate 94,535, forward strand.
AGTTCCAGCACGGGCGAGGCCAGCGCCACGCCTTCATGCGTGGCCAGGCGCGGATAGATGCTTTCGTCGAACTGGGCTTCACGCCCGCGCACCTGCAGGTCGGCCTGGCCTGCCAGGCTCTGGATGGCGGCCGAGAATTCGTTGAAGGCGGCGGCATTGATCAGGTGGATGGCGAAGCCCATGGCGACGCCGACCGCGATCGCGGCGACGGCGAGCAGGGCGCGCATCGGATGCGCGCGCCACTCGCCGAACAGCAGCCAGCGCGACAGCAGCCCTAGGCCGGACATTCCACCGCCAGGGTTTCGGCCTGGCGCCTCAGCTTGATGCGCGCCGCCTCATGCTTCGGCCCGTGCGCGGTATGGGCCAGGTCTTCTTCCGCCCATTTGTGGCGCAGGCGCAGCTTGTCGCATTTCTTGCGCTGGGCCTGGACTGCACGCGCTTGCCGGACCTCGACGCGGCCCTGCTTCTCCGCCGCCTTCTCGCGGGCGATGCGGGCCTTTTCCAGTTCCAGCAGGGTGCGGGCGTCGCCGCCCTGCGGACCGATCTGGTCCGAGATCGAGATGCCGGCCGGCGCCGGCGGCAGGGCTTTCGACGCGCCTTGCGCGCAGGGCTGGTCGCCGTAGCTGGTCTTGCCCCCGTGCGTGCATTTGTACACGTCCTGGGCCTGTACGGCGGCCGGCAGCAGGGTGGCGGCGAAGAGGAGGAAAACGCGCATCATGAAGGATCTCCGGTCAAAGAATTTTGCCAGGGTTCATGATGCCGAGCGGGTCCAGGGCTGCCTTGATGGCACGCATCAGGTCGAGTTCGACCTGGGCCTTGTAGCGCGGCAGTTCGTCGCGCTTCAGGGCGCCGATGCCGTGCTCGGCGGAAATCGATCCGCCGAAGGCCGCCACGCTGTCGTGCACGATGCGGTTGACGTCGCCCTGGTAGGCGAGGAAGGCTTCGTGCGGGGTGCCCTCGGGCGGCGCGATGTTGTAGTGCAGGTTGCCGTCGCCCAGGTGGCCGAAGCACACCACCTGCACGCCCGGCCAGGCGTGTTCGAGCAGGACGTCGGTCTTTTCGACGAAATCGGCGATGCGCGAGATCGGGACCGAGATGTCGTGCTTGATGTTCTTGCCGTCCGCGGCCTGGGCCAGCGGGATGTGCTCGCGGATCGCCCACAGGGCGCGCGACTGGGCGATCGAGGTCGCCACCACGGCATCCTGGGCCAGGCCGGCTTCCAGCGCGCGCTCGATGGTCTCTTCCAGCAGGCGCACCGCGTGCTGCTCCGACTCGTGGCTGGACAGTTCGAGCAAGGCGTACTCGGGATGGCGCTGCGGGAAGGGCCGCGGCAGGTCGGGGAAGTGCTTGCCGACCAGGCGCAGGCAGACGTCGCTCATCAGCTCGTAGCCGGTCAGGGTCGGGCCGGCGGTGTCCTGGGCCATGCCCAGCAGCCCCAGGGCATCGCGGCAGCTGGACAGCGCCACCAGGGCGGTGATGCCGGCCTTCGGCTGCGGGAAGAGCTTGAGCACGGCGCCGGTGATCACGCCGAGGGTGCCTTCGGCGCCGATGTACAGGTCGCGCAGGTCGTAGCCGGTATTGTCCTTGCGCAGGCCGCGCAAGCCGTCCCACAGCTCGCCGCGGGCGGTGACGACTTCGAGGCCGAGGCAGAGCTCGCGAGTATTCCCGTAGCGCAGGACGCCGGTGCCGCCGGCATTCGTCGCCAGGTTGCCGCCGATGGTGCAGCTGCCCTCGGCCGCCAGCGACAGCGGGAACAGCATGCCGTGATGGCTCGCGGCCTGCTGGATGTCGTGCAGGATGCAGCCGGCGTCCACCGTCATGGTGCGGTTGACCGGATCGATGGCGCGGATGCGGTTCAGGCGGCGCAGCGACAGCACCACGGCATGGCCGGATTCGTCCGGCACGCTGCCGACCACCAGGCCCGTGCGTCCGCCCTGCGGCACGATGGGCACGCGGTGGGCGGCGCATAGGCGCACCAGGCCGGCCACCTGGGCGGCGTCGAGGGGGCGCAGCACGGCGCGCGCACGGCCGGTGAAGCGGCCGCGCCAGTCGGTCAGGTAGGGGGCGACGTCGGCCTCGCCGGTGAGGACGTGCTCGACGCCGATCAGCTCGCGGCAATGCGCCAGGAAGAGATCGGATACGGAATCAGTCATGCGGAACTTTTACCTTGTCGAGCAACTCCTTCGCCAGCTTCTGGGCCTGCTTCTTGTAGGGGCGCAGGTAGAGCAGGGCGAACACGAAATAGGAGACGACCAGCAGCACCTCGCCCAGCGCCATGATGCGCGAGATGTCGGTCTTGTCACTCCAGGCCCGCACCACGCCTTCGACGAAGTAGATGAGGATGACCATCGACGACCACTGCAGCGTGTACAGGTCGCGTTTGATCACGCCGCGCAGCGGCAGCAGCAGCGGCAGCGCTTTCAGCGCCAGCAGAGAGCCGCCCGGATGCAGCGGGGCGACCGCGATTTCCCAGGCAAGCAGCCAGACGCACAGGATGACCAGGCTGGTCACCGCCCCCGTATGGAATACCCGATGCACTTGCATGTCCTACTCCATCCCCTGCAGATTGCGGCTCGCCAGCGCCAGGCGCCGGCCCAGCGCGATCGCGAGCCGCTTCTCGTCGTCCGTGATCGGCCGGTTGCCGTCCACGCCGGACCAGTGGGTCGCGCCGTAGGGGCTGCCGCCGCTTTCGGTGGTCATCAGCTCCGGCATGGTGTAGGGCAGGCCCATCACCATCATGCCGTGGTGCAGCAGCGGAATCATCATCGACAGCAGGGTCGATTCCTGGCCGCCGTGCAGGCTGCCGGTGGAGGTGAAGACGGCAGCCGGCTTGCCCGACAGGGTGCCGGACAGCCATTGTGCGGAGGTCCCGTCGAGGAAGTACTTCATCGCCGCCGCCATATTGCCGAACCGGGTTGGCGAACCCAGGGCCAGTCCGGCGCATTCCGCCAGGTCCTCGAGCTCGACATAGGGAGCGCCGCTCCGTGGGATGTCCGGCTCGGTGGCTTCGGCCACCGTCGACACCGCCGGCACGGTGCGCAGGCGCGCCTCCGCGCCGGGGACGCTTTCCACGCCCTGGGCAATGAGTTCGGCGAGCTTGCGTGTCTTGCCATGTCGAGAGTAATAGAGGACGAGGATGATCGGATCGGTTGGGTTCATCGTTGGTATTATAGGGCGCTTTATAATATGACACGAAGCGCGACATGACCGCGCGCCGCTACCAGGGTCCAATGCTTTCCAAAACCGTCTCCAGTATTTCCCGTTCCACCAGCGAGATGATCAACGTCGGCGTCGACAAGGTGCGCGGCCTGACCTGGGCCGAGGTGCGCGACCTGGTGCGCTTCGCGCGCCGCCGCCTGCTGACCGAGAAGCTGCCGCAGGTGGCGGGCAGCCTCACCTTCACCACCACGCTGGCCCTGGTGCCGCTGCTGACCATCGTGCTGGCGATCTTCACCACCTTTCCGATCTTCGGCCAGCTGCGCTCCTCCCTCGACCATTACTTCGTGCAGATGGTGATGCCGAAGGCGATCGCGAACACGATCACCTCGAACCTGACCCAGTTCGCCAGCAAGGCGACCAAGCTGTCGGCGGTGGGCGCGGTGGCCCTGGTGCTGACCACGGCGGCCATGATCGGCATGATCGAGCGCGCCTTCAACCAGATCTGGCGGGTCAAGCGCCCGCGGCCGCTGGTGCAGCGGGTGCTGATCTACTGGGCCCTGGTGACGCTCGGGCCGCTGCTGTTCGGCATCTCGCTAACCCTCACCTCCCAGCTGTTCAGCGCCACCACGGGCCTGATGAGCGCCGTTCCCTTCATCGGCACCCTGTTCTATACCGCCATGTCGGTGGCGCTGACCACCGGCGCCTACACGCTGCTCTACATGACGGTGCCGAACCGCTGGGTCGACTGGCGCGACGCCCTGTGGGGCGGGCTGGTGGCGGCGGTCGCCTTCGAGATCGCCAAGCGCGTGTTCGCCATCTTCATCCGCCAGTTCCCGACCTACGCCATCATCTACGGCGCGCTGGCGGCGCTGCCGCTTTTCCTGCTGTGGATGTATCTGTCCTGGCTGATCACCCTGGTGGGGGCGCTGCTCACCGCCGCGCTGCCGGTGGTGAAGTACGAGCGCTGGTGGTATGAACCGGTGCCGGGCGGCGCCTTCGTCGATGCGATGGCGATCCTGAAGGTGCTCCACGGCGCCGCCGCGACCACCGGCACCGCGCTGGCGACCGGCGCCCAGATCCGCGCCCACACCCGCATCGGCTACGACGAGATGTCCCTGCTGCTGGATCAGATGGTGGCGGCGGGCTGGGTGGGCCGGGTGCACGCGGAGGAGTCCGTCAAGGCGATCTGGGGCCGCGGCGCGCGCGAAGGCGGCGACGGCTGGGTTCTGTTGGTCGACCCAGGCCTGGTCCGCCTGTCCGACGTCTACCGCCTGTTCGTGTTCGGCGGCGCCGGGGTCGAGGGCCCGCCTGCGCCGGGAACGGGGGCTGTCGAGACTGCGCAGAACTCGCCGCTGGCGCTGGATACGGCGGCGCTGGCGCGCCGGGTCGAGGCGGCCGTGGAGCGCGGGCTGGACCAGAGCTTGGCGGACCATTTTGTTGTTAAATAGCCTGTTCACCAACGGTTCCGTTTCTGTTTCGCTACGGATACAGTTGAATTGTGGAATCAAACGTTGCCCGATGTTACTATTGGCGGCATACGTTTGGAGACCACATGGTTGTGCGCCGCTTCCTCTTGGGCCTGCTGTTCCTGTGCTGGACTGCGCTGGCCTATGCCGGCGACGACCAGTACGAATTCAATCACGAGCTGATCAATGCCCGCGAGGAAGCCTATGTCATGCCCCTCGACGCCCTGCGCAGGCTCGATATCCTGAAGCAAGGGCGCAGCGGACCGCAGCTGGGCCTGGTCCTGGTGGAAAGCAGCCGCGCATGGTTCTGGCGCGGCAGGAAGCACGAAGCCCTCGATGCCGCCGTCCAGGCGGAACAAATAGCCCGCGAATCCCGCGACGATAACCTGCTGGCCAAGGCCATGCTCAGCCACGGCCTGGTGCTGTCCAGGCTGGTACACGACCAGGATGCGGCGCGTCGCCTCGTCGAGGACGGCGCCGCGCTGGCCGCCGACAGCCGCGATGTCCACCTGCAGACCCGCGCCCTGGTCGCCCAGGGCCTGCTGGCCGACCAGGAAGGCCGCGTCGACGACGCCCTCGACTTCATGGCGCGCGCGGTCGTACTGGCGCGCGCGGGCGGCGACCCGGACGCCTTGTCGATGGCGCTGCGCGAACAGGTGCGCCTGCTGGCCGGCAATGGCACTGCCGGCGCGGCCCAGGCCCTGTCCCTGACCGACGAACTGGTTTCCATCGCCAGGAGCCGCGGCATCCCGGCCCAGCTGGCCCACGCCAGGCTGACGGAATACGCGGCCGCCGCCCGCGCCGGCAACCAGAAGCGCGCCGAGAAGGCCTTGCTGGCGGCCGTCGAGACCCTCGAAAAACTCCAGGCCCGCGAGAGCCTGGCCGTGCCGATGGCGAACCTGGCCGAACTCTATATCCAGTCCCGACGTTTCGGCGAGGCCGCCCGCACCAGCGAAGCGGCGCTGCGGATCGCGCGCGAGTTCGAGGACGATACCGGCAGCCGGCTCGCATCCTTCCAGCTCGGCATCGCCACCATCTATTTCCGCAACATCGCCGGCGGCCGCGCCATGGTCGACAAGGCGCTGGCCGGCATGCAGGGCGACGAGCGCTATGTGCGCATGCTGCTGGATTACGGCCACGCGCTGAACCAGGTCGGCTGGGGCGACGACGCGCTGACGATCTACGAAAAGGCCGGCTCGGTCTCGCTGGCCGCCTGGCGCAAGGAAAAGCAGCTGTCCTACCAGACGCTGCAGCGCGCCTATGCGGTCCAGAAGAAGCAGGCCGAGTTGAGCGCGCTGCACCACGAAAGCGAGCTGAAGGCGGCCGAACTGGCCAACGTCAAGCGCCTGCGCAGCATGTGGGTGCTGCTCAGCGCGACGACTCTGGCCGCGGTGGCCCTGATCGCCTTGCTGTACGCCCGCGTCAGGAAGGCGAACGCCACGCTGAAGCTGAAGAACGAGCAGCTGTTCCTGCAGAGCACCCGCGACTCGCTCACCGGCCTGTTCAACCGCCACTACTTCTACGAGCAGGTCGTGCCGCAACTGCACGCCCAGCGCAGCCGCGGCGAGGCCAAGGGAGGCGGCGTCTTCCTGCTGCTCGACGTCGACCACTTCAAGTCGATCAACGACCGCTTCGGCCATGGCGCCGGCGACGTGGTCCTGAAAAACGTGGCCTCGCGCCTGGCGGGCGCGCTGCGCGAACAGGATGTGCTGATCCGCTGGGGCGGCGAGGAATTCCTGGCCTACCTGCCCGGCGTCGCCACCGACGAGGCACGCCAGGTCTGCGGCCGCTTGCTGGCGTCGGTGTCCGGCACCGCCATCGTCGCCGAGGAGCGCGAGCTGACCGTCACGGTATCGATCGGCTTCTGCCCGAACCCGGCCGACAATGAGGCCGCCCCCGGCTGGGAACAGCTGGTCCACCTGGCGGACCTCTGCCTCTACCTGGCCAAGACGGCCGGCCGCAACCAGGCTTTCGGCGTGCAGGATGCCGCCGAGCTGACCAAGGAGGCGGTCGCCGCCGCCGATGCCGACCTGAAGCAGGCTTCGGCCGATGGCCTGCTGAGCCTCGTCAACGTTACCAGCTGAGCTTTCCGGTCAGCATCTGCCAGTACATTACCCAGTCGGCCCGGAACGACCACCAGGGATTGCCGAAGCTCGCCGGGCGGTTCTTTTCGTAGACGAAGTGGCCGATCCAGGCCCCGCCATAACCGCTCACCAGTGCGAACAGCAGCCACCAGGCATTCAGGCTGTCGAGGTACTGGGCGATCGCGGCGATGGCCGACGAGGTCCCGATGAAATGGGCGCGCCGGCACAGGCGGTTGTCGTGCTGGGTCAGGTAGTAGGGATAGAACTCCGCAAAGCTGCTGTAGCGAACGGCCGCCATCTGAAGGTCTCCTCTCATTGTCTGCCGGCGAAGGCGATCAGCGCGTCGAGCACCGCGTCGGGCTGCTCGGCCATCATGGCGTGGCCGGCGTCCACGGTGACGATTTTGCCATGCACGATGGCCGACGTCAGCGCCTGCGCGGAACGCGGCGGGGTCATGATGTCGCGTGCGCCCAGAACGAACAGCGTCGGGCAACTGATTCCGGCGGCCGCCACGCCGCCGTTGGCGTAGGCATTACAGGCCGAAAAGTCGGTGTGGAAGAGCTGGTCCGGGTTCTGCTCGGCCAGGCGCTGCATCAGGCGGCGCGACAGGCCCGTGACGGAAAAGCCGGGCGCCGGGCAGGCCGGGCGCGGCAGGGGACCGGTGTGCGACCAGATATTGACCATGTCGATTGCCTCCTGCAGCCGGTCCTTCGAGGCGGCGAGGAGGGTGTCGGATACCTTCATCGGCCAGGTCGTGCCGAGCAGGGCCAGGCCCGTCACCCGGCCGGGCGCGCGGTGGGCGGCTTCCAGCGCAATCAATGAGCCCATGCTGTGGCCGGCCAGCACGGCCTGGCCGGCGCCCGCCGCATCCAGCAGGTCCAGCAGCCAGTCGGCCATCGCCTCGACGCTGTCGAGGGATTGGCCGCCGCTGCGGCCGTGCCCGGGCAGGTCGGGCGCCAGCACGTTCCAGCCGTGCCAGGCAAAGTAGCGGCTCTGCAGGGCCCACACCGAGTGGTCGTTCTGGGCGCCGTGCAGGAAGACGATGGTGGGCTGCCGGGCATCGAAGGCCTTGCCGCCGGTGTAGCTGTAGGCTGGAGCGCCGTTGATCTCATAGATCATTTCAGGCTCCCTTCTGGGCCAGCTTCAGCCCGCGCGTCAGGTCTTCGATCAGGTCGTCGGCATCTTCGAGGCCGCTTGAGATGCGGATCATGCCTTCGCCGACCCCGGCCGCGGCCAGTTGGTCGGCAGGGACCCGGAAATGCGTGGTCGAGGCGGGGTGGATCGCCAGCGATTTCGCATCGCCGACGTTGGCCAGGTGCGAGAACAGGCGCAAAGCGTCGATGAAGCGCTTGCCGGCCGCGCGTCCGCCGCGCAGGTGGAAGGAGAACACGCCGCCGCAGCCGCGCGGCAGCAGGGTCTTCGCCAGCTCGTGGTCGGGATGGCTTTCGAGCTCGGGCCAGACCACCGATTCCACCGCCGGATGGCTCACCAGGAATTCGACCAGCTTGCGCGCGTTGGCCACGTGGCGCTCCATGCGCAGGCCCAGGGTTTCGATGCCTTGCAGGATGGCGAAGGCATTGTGCGGGCTCATCGCCGCGCCGAAGTCGCGCAAGCCTTCGCGCCGCGCCCGCAGGGCGAAGGCGCCGACCGTCGATTCCTCGGCAAACACCATGCCGTGGAAGCCCTCATAAGGCTCGCACAGTTCGGCGAAGCGTCCCGTGCGCGCATGGGCGCGCTGCCAGTCGAAGCTGCCGCCGTCGACCAGCAGGCCGCCGATCGCGGTGCCGTGCCCGCACAGGAATTTCGTCGCCGAGTGGAACACCAGATCGGCGCCGTGATCGAAGGGTCTCAGGAGCCAGGGCGTACTCAGGGTGGCGTCGACCATCAGCGGCAGGTCGTGCTCGTGGGCCAGTGCCGCCACGCGCGGGATGTCGAGCACGTCCAGGCCCGGGTTGCCCAGGGTTTCGCCGAACAGCACCTTGGTTTCGGGCCGGATCGCGGCGCGCCAGGCGTCGAGGTCGCGCGGATCGACGAAGCTGGTCTCGATACCGAAGCGCTTGAGGGTGTAGGCCAGCAGGTTGTGCGAGCCGCCGTAGAGGGCGCGCGAGGCGACCACGTGGCTGCCGGCGCCGGCGATGGTGGACAGGCCCAGGTGCAGCGCGGCCTGGCCGCTGGCGGTGGCGATGCCGGCCACGCCGCCTTCGAGGGCGGCGATACGCTCCTCGAGCACTGCATTGGTCGGGTTCGAGAGGCGGGAATAGACGTGGCCGGCGCGTTCCATATTGAACAGCGAGGCCGCGTGGTCCGCATCGCGGAACGCGAACGAGGACGTGAAATACACCGGCGTGGCGCGCGCGCCGGTGGCCGGGTCGGGGCTGGCGCCGGCGTGCAGGGACAGGGTGTCGAAGCCGGGATACCTGGGACCGCTCATGATCTGTTCATCCGTAGTGATGGTGACGAGCGGCATCCTACCACCAGCCGATAGCAATGCGACATCGCGAGTGGCTTTAAATCATCATTTGCGCAAGTTTGTTAGCGCGCAAGTATGGCTTTTTCGGAAGGCATAGGCTAGAGTCGGCGTTATGTGTTGAATAAGGTCCAAGTACCTCCGAATCCAGTGTCCAGCTCTCTCGTTCCCAGCGCTCCCGTACCACGTACCCACGACATGGTGACCACTATGAAAGTATCTGAAATCCTGCAGGTGAAAGGCGATATCCTTTACACGGTGTCTCCGGACACGCCGCTGGCCGACGCCGCGGCGACGATGGCGGAGCGCGATATCGGTTCTCTGGTGGTAATGGAATACGGCGACCTGGTCGGCATGCTGACCTTCCGCGAAGTGATCCAGGCCGTCAATACCTTCGGCAGCGCAACCGCCGCCGGCAGCGTGCGCAAGCACATGGACGACAGCCCGATCACCGTGACCCCGGACACCGAGGTCAACGAGGTGCGCCGCATCATGCTGGAAAAGCATGCGCGCTACCTGCCGGTGATGAATGCCCGCACCCTGCTGGGCGTGATCTCGTTCTATGACGTCGCCAAGGCGGTGCTGGAGGCGCAGAGTTTCGAGAACCGGATGTTGAAGGCTTATATCCGGGATTGGCCGGCGGAACAGGCGGCTGACGACTAAGTGTTGGCCTGAAGACCGTCATCCCCGCGCAGGCGGGGATCCAGGTTTGCTTGAGTAGTGCAGGCAGGCGTCCTCAGTTCGCGGCGAACTTGGGTTCCCGCCTCCGCGGGAACGACGTAGTTGATATTCAAGCCGCGCGCGTCAGCGCATCCGCCCCCAGCCACTCCAGCAGCTGCTCCGGCGCCAGCGGCCGCGAGAACAGGAAGCCCTGCGCCAGCGGGCAGCCCAGCGCCTGCAGGATCTGCGCCTGGCGCTCGTCCTCGACGCCCTCGGCGATGATCGATAGCCCGAGGTTGCGTCCCAGTTCGATCACCATTTCAGCAATGCTGCTGCCGCGCGCCGAGCCCGTGATCTCGGTGACGAAGGCGCGGTCGATCTTCAGGCGGTCGACCTGCAGGCGCTGCAGGTAGGACAGCGACGAGAAGCCGGTGCCGAAGTCGTCGATCGCGATCGAGACGCCGGTGCGCTTGATCGCGGCGAGGCGCTCGATCAGCAGGTCCGGCTCTTCCATCGCCATCGATTCCGTGATTTCCAGCTCGACCCGCTCCGGCGGCGCGCCGGTGTCCACCAGCGCCTGGCGCAGCATGTCGAGGAAGCCCGGGTGGCGGAACTGCACCTGGGACACGTTGATCGACATCGTGAAGTCCAGGTAGCCGGCCGCGCGCAGGCGCATCAGCTCGGCGCAGGCCTGGCGCAGCACCCATTCGCCGATCTCGATGATCAGGCCCGATGATTCGGCGATCGGGATGAAGCGATCGGGCGGTACCAGGCGTCCGTCCTCGGTGCGCCAGCGCAGCAGGGCTTCGGCGCCGAAGGGGCGGTGGGCGCCCAGTTCCACCTGGGGCTGGAAGGCCAGGAACAGTTCGCCGCGCGCGAAGCCGCTGCGCAGTGCGTGCATCAGGCGCACCCGTTCGCGGATCTCGACGCCCATGCCGCGCGAGAAGTAGAAATGGCCGCCGCGCTGGCGGCTCTTGGCGCGCTTGAGGGCGATGTCGGCGTCCTTGAGGGCGTCGGCGCCGCTGCCGTCGTGCTCCATCAGGCGCACCAGGCCGAGCGTGATCGAGACCTGCAGGTCCTGGCCCTCGATCGAGAAGGGCGCCGCGAACAGGGCGCGGATCGCTTCCGGATCGACCTCGGCGGAGTCGCCCAGCACGCAGAAGATGTCGCTGCCGATGCGCGCCAGCTGCAGGCGCGAATGGAGCCGGGCGCGCAGGCGCTGGGCCACCGCGACCAGCAGGGCATCGCCGAACTGGTGGCCGAGGGCGTCGTTGATCTCGGCAAAGTGGTCGAGGTCGACCAGGCACAGGACCTCGTCCGCCACGTTGGTGTTGCGGCTGATGCCTTCATCGATCAGTTCGACCAGGCGGGTGCGGTTCGGCAGGCCGGTCAGCGGGTCGTAGAAGGCGGCGCGCTGGAGGTCGGTCAGCAGGGCCACGTTGTCGAGGCCGACCGCGATATTCGACGCAAACAGCTCCAGCAGGCCGCGGCGCAGGGGATCCAGCGGACGTTCCAGCTCGATCCAGGTGGCGAAATCGCAGTGGGCCTTGCCGCCGAAATAAAGGGTGAGGTAGCGCTCGCCGAAGATGTGGCGTTGTTCGAGCAGGGTCTGGCGGATCGCCGCCGCGGTGCTGTCGCCACCCGCGGCCAGCATGCCGCTCGGCGCCAGCGCGGCCTTGTCGTGGCTGGCCGCCAGCACCTGCCATGCCGCCGCCTGCGGGCCGCCGAGGCAGGAGCACATCAGGCCGGGCGCGGGCTGGCCGATCAGGCGCGCCGCTTCGCGCAGGATGCCGTCCGCCATGCCGCCGACCGTGCGCTGCGCCATCAGCTCGGCGTTGGCGCGCACCACTTCGGCCAGGCCCTGGCGGCTCGCTTCCAGCGCGCGGATCTGTTCGTAGGCGCGGATCGCCGACGCCACCGAGGTGTAGAGCTTGGTGCGCGTGAGTTCGGACTTGGTCCGGTAATCGTTGATGTCGTAGCCGCGGATGGCGTCCATCTCGGGCGCATAGCCGGGCTGGCCGGTGCGCAGGATGATGCGCAGGTCGTGCCGGCCCAGGGTTTCACGGATGTGCCGCACCAGGTGCAGGCCGGCGTCCGCCTCCTCCATGACGACGTCGAGCAGGACCACGGCGATGTCGCCTTCGCGCTCCAGCAGGGCGCGCGCCTCGGCGGCCGAGTAGGCATGCAGGAAGGCGAGCTTGCGGCCGTGCAGTTCGAGGCTGCCGAGGGCGAAGGTGGTCGTCGAGTGGACGTCGGCGTCGTCGTCGACGATCAGCACCCGCCACGCGCCGGCGCTGCCGGCTTCGTTGTCCGGGGCGCCGCCGGAGGCTGTCGGCGCTTCGTCGACGAACACCAGTTCGTCGTCCTGCGCCTGGCCCTGAGGCGTCGTCGGTGCGGGCATTGCTGTATCTCCAAGTTGGCATGGAACAATGAAATCTAGTATATCTGAGTTGCCAGCTCGACAGAAAAAAATTCTTTAAGGCAACATCGAAAGCGTTGTTCCACCACCCCTCTCCACCATGGCCCGGGTCCTGCTGGTAGAATCGACCATTCCGTTTACTTATCTCGCACGCATCCATGTCCGGCAATACCTTTGGCAAGCTGTTTTCCGTCACCACTTTCGGCGAGTCGCATGGCCCGGCCATCGGCTGCGTCATCGATGGCTGCCCTCCAGGGCTCGCTCTTTCCGAGGCCGATATCCAGCCCGAGCTGGACCGCCGCAAGCCAGGCACCTCGCGCCACGTGACCCAGCGCCAGGAAGCCGACCGCGTGCAGATCCTGTCCGGCGTCTACGAGGGCGTCACCACCGGCACCCCGATCGCGCTGCTGATCCCGAACGAGGACCAGCGCAGCAAGGACTACGGTAACATCGCCGACACCTTCCGTCCGGGCCACGCCGACTACACCTACTGGCACAAGTACGGCGTGCGCGACCCGCGCGGCGGCGGCCGTTCCTCGGCGCGCCTGACCGCGCCGGTGGTGGGCGCCGGCGCGATCGCCAGGAAGTGGCTGCGCGAGCACTACGGCACCGAGTTCATGGGCTGCATGTCCCAGCTCGGCGACATCGCCGTCCCGTTCCAGTCCTTCGAACACGTGCATGCGAATCCCTTCTTCGCCGCGACCTCGGACGCCGACCTGATCGCGCGCATGGAAACCGCGATGGACGAGCTGCGCCGCGCCGGCGACTCGATCGGCGCGCGCATCGACGTGGTGGCGAAGAACGTCCCGGTCGGCCTCGGCCAGCCGCTGTACGACAAGCTGGACGCCGACATCGCCTACGCCATGATGGGCATTAACGCAGTGAAGGGCGTCGAGATCGGCGCCGGCTTCCTGTCGGTGGCGCAGAAGGGTTCCGAGCATGGCGACGAGCTGACCCCGGAAGGCTTCGTCGGCAACAACGCCGGCGGCGTGCTGGGCGGAATCTCGACCGGCCAGGACATCACGGTCTCGATCGCGATCAAGCCGACCTCGTCGATCCGCACGCCGCGCCGCTCGATCGACAAGGACGGCAACCCGGTCAGCGTCGAAACCTTCGGCCGCCACGATCCCTGCGTCGGCATCCGCGCCACGCCGATCGCCGAGGCGATGCTGGCGCTGGTGCTGATCGATCATGCGCTGATGCACCGGGCGCAGTGCGGGGATGTGCGGGTCAGCACGCCGCGTATCTGATTCGATTACCGTCGTCCCCGCGAAGGCGGGGACCCAGGTTCTGCCTGCGCTGGCGAGACACTGACAAACCGGGGGGAGTGCCAAGGGCACTATCCCGCCGTCGCGGGAACGACGGCATTGTAGCGGTGCTTAGGCGCGCGTCGCGACAGCCTCGAGCTGCTGCCTGCGCTCCACCGACTTCACCACCAGCGCCCGCAAATCGTTCAGCAGTCCGAATTCGGTCTGGCTCAGGAAGACCTGGGGGAAGCGGTCGTCCCAGTCGCCGTAGATGAAGCCGACCGGTTCGCCGTGGGTGCACAGCGGTATGATCACGAAGCAGCGCGCCGAGCCGAGGGCGCCTTTCCACCAGCCGGGCAGCTTGCTGGCGAATTTCGGGTCGCGTGCGTTCTCGATGAAGATCACGCGGTCGCTGCCGAGCGAGGCGAAGAACACGTTCGGCTCGTAGGCGTCGTCGAACACCAGGTTCGGCTGCAGGGTGCGGGCGCCGTCGCCGAGGCCGATCTTGGCGCTGTACTTGCCCTCGCGGCGGCTGCGCAGGAAGCCGAAGGCGCGCGTGAACGACAGGCCGTGGTAGGCGGTCTCGAGCGCTATCGACATCATCTGGCCGGGCGTCGCGCCCGCGCCGGCGTCGCGCATCTCGGCCACGCCAGCTTTCAGGATCTTGTTGCCGGCGTCGCGCATGCGGGTCGCGGCGGCGGCGCGGGCGCGCTTCTCGGGCGGGTTCGCCAGCGGCGCAATGGTCAGGTCGGCGGCCGCTTCGACCTTCGCCTGCTCGATGGCGCCGACGATGTTGTCCGGCTCGATGCCCAGCATCGGCGCGAAGCTCGAGGCCAGCTGGGCGACCTGCTCGAGCCCCTGCTCGTCGCCATGCCACAGCGACTCGGCGCACTGCGAGGACATGGTGCCCAGCGCTGCCAGCCAGTCGTCGTGGCCGAAACCGTCGCCGCGTTCGCCCGGTTCGATCCGGCGCATGCCGGCGATCAGGTTGCGCGGCAGGCCCCACTGTTCGGCGGTGGCGCGGCCGACCTGTTCGAGGGTGAGGCCGAGCTGGTCCAGCGCGGCGGCGTCTTCCGCGCCTTCGCTCGCGGCCTGCTGGAGCAGGGTCCAGCGCTCCGGCAGGTAGAAAGTCACCATCATCCGGCCCAGCGAGTGCAGGATCGAGCAGACCACCGCTTCCTCGGGGTCGCGCACGGCCGCCATGGATGCGACCTGCTGGGCCACCATCCCGGCCAGCACCGCCTTTTCCATCTCGATGTGGGCCTGCATCGAATCCGGCGTGGACTTGCTCAGCTCCTCGATCAGCTTCAGGCCCAGCGCCAGGTGGCCAATGGCTTCGGTACCCAGCACCAGCACGGCTTTCGAGACGGTGTTGATGCGCTGGCCGAATGCCGAGTACATGCCGCTGTTCGCCAGGCGCAGCACCTTCTGCGTCAGCACGGGGTCGGACAGGACGGTCTGGGTCATGGAGAAATCGCGCTCGTCTTCGCCGCGCATCGAGGCCAGGATGGCGTTGATGGCGCGCGTGAAGCCGGGCATGTCGCCGCGGCGGCGGATGCGTTCCCACAGCAGTGCGAGGGTGGCGTCCGCTTTCGGCGAGCGCTCGAGTTGGAGTGTCTGGTTCATGGTGTGCCCGCGCGCAGGTCGTCCGGCAGCAGCTCGGTGTACAGGTCTTCCTTCAGCGCGGCCAGGGCCACGTGCGCCGACATGGGTTTTCCGGTCAGGTAGCCCTGCACGTAGTCGCAGCCGCGCGACTCCACGTAGGTGAGTTGTTCTTCGGTCTCGACGCCTTCGGCCACCACCGACAGGTCGAGGTGCTTGGCCAGGTCGAGCACGGCGTTGCAGATCGCCGCATCCTTCTCGGACGCGGGCAGGTCCTTGATGAAGGCGCGGTCGATCTTCAGTACCGAAATGGGGAAGCGTTTCAGGTAGGCCAGCGAGGAGTAGCCGGTGCCGAAATCGTCGATCGCGATGCGCGCGCGGCGTTCGGCCATCTTGCCGAGGATGCTCTCGGCGTGGGCCGGATCGACCATCAGCGTACCCTCGGTGATCTCGAGCACCAGCTTGTCGCCGGGCGCGCCGGAAAAGGCGAGGGCGTCGTCCAGCACCGAGAGGAAGCGGTCGTTGCGGAACTGGCGCGGGCTGATATTGACCGAGATGTAGAGGTCGCGCTTGGCGACTTCCTCGAACTGGCGCAGCTGCACCAGGGCCGACTTCAGCGCCCAGGCGCCCAGCATGTTGATCAGGCCATTGGTCTCGGCGATCGGGATGAAGCGCACCGGCGGCACCATGCCGAGGGTCGGATGCTTCCAGCGCATCAGGGTCTCGAACCCTTCGATGCGGCGCGTGCGGCTGCTGACGATCGGCTGGTAGTACAGCATGAACTCGCCCTCGCGTACCGCCGAGAACATCGCGGCTTCGAGCGAGATGTCGTGCTGGGGCGGGCCGCTCTCGCGTGCGCTGTAGGTGACGGTGCGGGCCTTGCCGGTTTCCTTCGCGCGGCTCATCGCGCTGTCGGCCAGGGCCACCAGGCGTACCTCGTCCTCGGCGTGGTCCGGGTAGACCGAGACCCCGATCGAGGCGCCCAGGTAGACCGTGTGGCTGTCGATCTCGAACGGCGACTGCAGCGCGGCCAGCAGGCGTCCGGTGACCAGCTTGATCTGCGCTTCGTTGAAGGTGCCCGGCAGGACCGCGACGAATTCGTCGCCGCCGACGCGGGCCAGGGTGTCGGAATCGCGCAGGGTCTTGCGCAGGCGGCCGGCGGCCATGCGCAGCACGGCGTCGCCGACCGGGTGGCCGAGGCCGTCGTTGACTTTCTTGAAGCCGTCCAGGCCGATGGTGGCGACCGCAAAGCCCTGGCCGGAGCGGCGGGCGTTCGCGATCACCATGCGGATGCGGTCGGACAGCAGCAGGCGGTTCGGCAGTTCGGTGAGGGCGTCGTGGGTCGCCATGTGGCGCAGGCGCTGCTCGGTGGCGCGCTGGGACGACATGTCGCGGCCAACCGCCAGCAGATCCGGGCCGCCGTCCAGCAGGCTGACGCGCAGTTCGAACCAGGTGTCCTTTTCGCCGGCGCGCAGGCGGGCTTCGACCAGCACCGGTTCGGCGCGCGCGGTGGCGTCGACGATGGCGTTGCGCAGCGCGGGCTGGTCGGCTTCGAGCGCGAGGGAGGGCAGTGAGGTGCCGCGGAGTTCGGCGGCGCCGAGCAGGCGCAGGGTACGCCGGCTGGCATGGCGGATCAGGCCGGACGGGTCGATCCGGAACGCGATGTCGCCCGCCGCCTCCATGAGCGCATCCAGTCCGTGGGCCGTCTGCGCATGGCGCGGATCCTCGTTCGCTGCTACTGGTGAACCGGGGCGCATTATTAAAATATCTGCTTTCTTATCTTGGCCGAAACGACGGGTTCCGGTGGAGCCGCACGAGTGTACCAAACCGAAGACAATGTATCACTGAAAGATTCTCAAGAGCATTAAAAAACACAATGCGGTCGCGTGTCTGGCTCTCTCTTGAGGTCCGGCAGCTGTCGTTTCGGACAGGTCGTGCTTGCCCGGCAAAAGGCTTTAGGCTAGCCTTGTTGTCTTGTCGATAACTCGATTGCGGTGCCGGACCGCTGTATTGTCGCCGATGTAGTGCAATTAGGAAACTTTTCCTTTCCAGCCATGATGCTTATGTGCAACAACATGTGGACACCACGCAAGGAGGCGCGGCCATGAACCGATTCGATACGCACGAGGTATTCAACCAGGCGCCGCCTTTCGGCGACGTCAACCTGTTCCGCTGCGACCCCGCCCTGCGTGAAGGCCTGGAGCGAGAAGGCGCCGGCTGGGCCAGGGAGATGCTGGACGCCCTCGGCGCCACACTGGGCAGCAGCGAGGTGCTGGACCTGGGGCGGCTGGCCAACGAATTCTCGCCGCGGCTGGTGAATTTCGACCGCGCCGGCAATCGCATCGACGAGGTCGAATTCCATCCGTCCTGGCACCGCCTGATGAGCATGCTGATCGAGAACGGTACGCACTCGCTGCCGTGGGAGCCCAGCGAAGCCGGTCGGCCCGGAAGGCAGGTCGCGCGCGCCGCCGCCTACCTGCTGTTCGGCCAGGTCGAGAACGGTTCGCAATGCCCGGTGACGATGACCTATGCTTCGGTGCCGGCGCTGCGCCAGAACCCGGCAATTGCCGCGCGCTGGCTGCCGAAAATCCTGTCGCGCGAATACGATCCGCGCTCGCTCCCGGTGGAGCAGAAGCGCGGCGCCCTGATCGGCATGGGCATGACGGAAAAGCAGGGCGGCACCGACGTGCGCGCCAATACCACGCGCGCCACGCCACTCGGCCCAGGCCAGGCAAAAGCCCGCTTCGGCGAAGATGGCGAGGGCGCGTTCGCGATCGTGGGTCATAAATGGTTTTACTCGGCGCCGCAGTGCGACGCCCATCTGGTGCTGGCCCAGACGGACAGCGAGGGGGGCGCTGGCCTCAGCTGCTTCTTCGTGCCGCGCTTCCTGCCGGACGGCAGCCGCAACGCCATCCGCGTGCAGCGCCTGAAGAACAAGCTGGGCAACCGTTCGAACGCCTCGTCCGAGGTCGAGTTCTGCGACGCCGTCGGCTGGATGATCGGCCGCGAAGGCCGCGGCATCCCGACCATCCTCGAAATGGGCAGCCATACCCGGCTCGATTGCGTGCTGGGGACCGCCGGCATCATCCGCGCAGCCCTCTGCCATGCGCTGCACCATGCGCGCGGACGCAGCGCCTTCGGCCGTCCGCTGGCCGAGCAGCCGCTGATGCAGAACGTGCTGGCCGACCTGGCGCTGGAATCGGAGGCGGCGACGGCCTACGCGCTGCGCCTGTCCCGTTGTTACGACCGCCAGGACGACCCGGATGAAGTGCTGCTGGGGCGGATCCTGACCCCAGCCGGCAAATACTGGCTGTGCAAGCGCGGCCCGGCCATTGGCGCCGAGGCGATGGAAGTCATGGGCGGCAACGGCTATGTCGAGGATGGCCCGCTGGCGCGGCTGTACCGCGAATTCCCCGTGAACTCGATCTGGGAAGGCTCGGGCAACGTGATGTGCCTGGACGTGCTGCGCGCCTTCGGCAAGTCGCCCGAGGCGGGCGCCGCGCTGGCGCGCGAGCTCTCACTGGCCGCCGGACGCGACGCCCGTTTCGACGCCTGGTGCGCGGTCCTGCTCGACGAGCTGGCGGGTGGGGCGGTGTCGGAATTCGGCGCGCGCCGCCTGGCCGAGCGCCTGGTGGTCGGGGTCCAGGCCGGGCTGCTGCTGCGCCATGCGCCGGCCCAGGTGGCGGATGCCTTCGTGGCCTCGCGCATCGCCCGTGACGTCGGCGGCGCCTTCGGCCGGCTGGCGGATGGGGTCGACGCCGCCGCGATCCTGGCCCGTGCTCTGGAAATTTCTTCAACAAGATAGGGACAAATAAGCCCGCGGCTGGGATAATGCTGCTCTTTCAGCTACGAGTGCCTGACAAAACCTCCATGTCGGCGTTGCATCGGCTCGCCGTACCAGCCTACTGTCTTCGTCGGCGCGCCGGTGGGCCGTATCCCTTGCCCTGAAGGCTTTGTCAGACACTCTAGGCATGACCGCAATTAGATAGAGTTCGATAATGAAACAAGATCCGCGTTTCCCCAGCCTGTTCATCCTGAATCACCCGCTTATCCAGCATAAGCTGTCGCACATGCGCGACCGCGGCACTTCGACCCGGACCTTCCGCGAGCTGCTCAGGGAGATCACCTTGCTGATGGGCTACGAGATCACGCGCGATCTGCCGCTGACCACCCGCGAGATCGAAACCCCGCTGATGACGATCGACGCGCCCGTCATCGCCGGCAAGAAACTGGCCATCGTCCCGATCCTGCGCGCCGGCGTCGGCATGAGCGACGGCCTGCTGGAACTGGTGCCGTCCGCCCGCGTCGGCCACATCGGCGTGTTCCGCGATCCGGACACCCACCAGCCGGTGGAATACCTGGTGCGCCTGCCGGACACCAACGAGCGTACCTTCATCCTCTGCGATCCGATGGTCGCGACCGGCAATTCGGCGGTCTACGCCGTGGACGTGCTCAAGAAGCGCGGCGTGCCGGACGACCAGATCATCTTCCTGGCCCTGGTGGCCGCGCCGGAAGGCGTGGAGGTGTTCCACAAGGCCCATCCGAACGTCAAGCTCTACGTGGCCTCGCTGGACAGCCACCTGAACGAGCACGCCTACATCATTCCGGGCCTGGGCGATGCGGGCGACCGCATCTTCGGCACCAAGTAACGCGCGCAGATGAGCACGGCCCAGGGCATGAACGGTGCGGTCGACGTCGAATTCTTCGAGCGTCTGGCAGAGCTGAACGACAAGTTCGCGTCCTCCCTCCCGTTGACCCTGGGGCGCCTGTCGGTTGCGCGCAACACCTTCGACACGGTCCGGCCGCAGCCTGAGCTCATCGGCGAGCTGCACGCCGTGCTCCACACCTTGGCGGGCTCCTCCGCCACCTTCGGTTTCCGCATCCTCGGCCACCAGGCCCGCAACCTCGAGCAGCGCCTGCGGGTCTTGATGACCTTCGACGCTGTCGCGCCGGAAGACTGGCGCGCCTGGCTCTGCGAACTGGACGTGTTCGTGGCCTGGGCCCTGCGCGACCCGAAGGATGCCTATCCCAACGACGAGTCCGGCATCTGATCTTTCGACAAGAAATTTGTCTGAAAGTCGTTTGATATATGACAAACTTGTCAGGATTCGTTACTCTATATTCTGCTTACAGCCGACGTTAAATAAAGGCGCGTGAAAGTTGGTTTTAGGAATGACACGAATCGCGCTTTTTATTTTTCGAAAACCGTGTATGTTCTGGTTTATTCGGTATAATGTGGGATCGTTGGATTCGCGGTTGCAGTGCAGTTAGTCTGTCATTTGTTTCTTGCTTCTTCAAACGATCGTAAACGGGCGCAAGCCCACTTCAACTGAAATAGGAAATAGTAATGGCAACTGGCATCGTTAAATGGTTCAATGACTCCAAGGGCTTCGGCTTCATCACCCCGGACGAAGGCGGCGAAGATCTGTTCGCTCACTTCTCGGCGATCCAATCCCAAGGCTTCAAGTCGCTGCAAGAGAATCAGCGTGTTTCGTTCGACGTGACCTCGGGTCCGAAGGGCAAGCAAGCATCGAACATCCAGCCGCTGTAATCGTCACGATTACTCGCTGAATGTCAGCAAAAAATCCTCGGCATGTCCGGGGATTTTTTTTGCCTGCGACATTCATTTTTGCGGGAAATGTTCTTTAACTTCCAAGCTTGTTCCGCCAATACTCCGGCTGAGAATAGGCGTGCCGCAGGAAGTCGACGAAGCTGCGGATGCGCAGCGGCAGGTGGCGCCGCTGGGCGAATACCGCATAAATATCGTTGCCCGGCGCAGCGTATTGTTCCAGCACCGGCACCAGCCTTCCCGCCGCGATTTCCGGCCCCACTTCCCACATCGAACGCCATGCCAGGCCGCGCCCGGCGAGCGCCCAGTCGTGCAGCACGGCGCCGTCGTTGCAAACCATATTCCCACCCACCTTCAGGGTCACGATGCGGCCGTCTTCCTGGAAGGTCCAGCCGCGCTGGCTGCCTTCGCTGCTGATCGCCAGGCAGTTGTGGCGCGCGAGTTCGTCCAGCGTTTGCGGTGTGCCGTGGCGCTTCAGGTAGGCGGGCGCGGCCACTACCACGCGGTGGTTGTCGGCCAGTTTCACCCCCACCAGGCTGGAATCGGACAGGGCGGCGATGCGGATCGCCACGTCCACGCCTTCGCCGATGACGTCGACCACACGGTCGTTCAGGTTCAGGTTGAGCGTCAGGTCGCGGTGCTCGGCGAGGAAGGAAGGCACCAGCGGCGCCACGTGCTGGCGTCCAAAGCCGGCCGGGGCCGATACCAGCAGGTGGCCGGTGGCGCGCGCACTGCGCTCCGAGACGGCCGACTCGGCTTCTTCCAGCTCGGCCAGGATCCTCTGGCAATCTTCAAGGAAGGCGGCGCCCTCGTCGGTCAGCACCAGCTTGCGGGTAGTGCGCTGCATCAGCTTGACACCGAGGCGGGCCTCGAGGGCGTCGAGGCGGCGGCCGATCATGGCGGGGGCGATGCCCTCGGCGCGCGCCGCGGCGGACAGGCTGCCGCGCGCGACGACTTCGACGAAGGTGGAAATCTGGCGAAAATGACCCATGCTGACTGTGTAGGCTCCCTATCTGTGACAAAAACGCACAGATGAATATATTTTTTGTCTCGTTTAATGACGCTTGAGTGAATATACTTGACCAGATAGCAAACGCCAACCCTAGGAGAATAAGTCATGAGCATCGCCACCCCGTCCGGAATGGAGATCCGCGCCGAGATCAAACCCGGCCACGAACAGATCCTGACTCCCGAGGCGCTCGCCCTCGTCGCCAAGCTGAGCCGCGAGTTCGAGCCGCGCCGCCAGCAACTGCTGGCCGCCCGCGCCGAGCGCGCCAAGCGCCTGGATGCCGGCGAACGTCCGGACTTCTTGCCGGAAACCGCCAATATCCGTAACGGCGACTGGAAGATTGCGCCGATCCCGAAAGCGCTGGAATGCCGCCGCGTGGAAATCACCGGTCCGGTCGAGCGCAAGATGGTGATCAACGCCCTGAACTCGGGCGCGGACAGCTATATGACCGACTTCGAGGATTCGAACACCCCGAACTGGGACAACCAGATCACCGGCCAGCTGAACATGGTCGACGCCGTGCGCGGCACCATCTCGCTGGAGCAGAACGGCAAGCAGTACAAGCTGAACGAGAAGGTCGCGACCCTGGTCGTGCGTCCGCGCGGCTGGCACCTGGACGAGAAGCACGTGCTGGTGGACGGTCAGCGCGTCTCCGGCGGCATCTTCGACTTCGCCCTGTTCATGGTCCACAACGCCAAGGAGCAGCTGGCGCGCGGCGCCGGTCCCTACTTCTATCTGCCGAAGATGGAATCGCACCTGGAAGCGCGCCTGTGGAACGACATCTTCAAGATGACCCAGGACGAGCTGGGCCTGCCGCAAGGCACGATCAAGGCCACCGTGCTGATCGAGACCATCCTGGCCGCCTTCGAGATGGACGAGATCCTGTACGAACTGCGCGAGCACAGCGCCGGCCTGAACGCGGGCCGTTGGGACTACATCTTCTCCTGCATCAAGAAGTTCAAGCTGGATAAGGAGTTCTGCCTGGCCGACCGTCCGAAGGTGACGATGACCTCACCCTTCATGCGCGCCTATGCGCTGCTGCTGCTGAAGACATGCCACAAGCGCGGCGCGCCGGCGATCGGCGGCATGTCGGCCCTGATCCCGATCAAGAACGACCCGGAAAAGAACGCCATCGCAATGGGCGGCGTCATCAGCGACAAGGCGCGCGACGCCACCGACGGCTACGACGGCGGCTGGGTCGCCCACCCGGGCCTGGTCGAGCCGGCCATGACCGAGTTCGAGAAAGTGCTGGGCGACAAGCCGAACCAGATCGGCAAGCAGCGTCCGGACGTCGAAGTCACGGCCGCCCAACTGCTCGACTTCAAGCCGGAGACCCCGATCACCGAAGCAGGCCTGCGCTACAACATCAACGTCGGCATCCACTACCTGGGCGCCTGGCTGGCCGGGAATGGCTGCGTGCCGATCCACAACCTGATGGAAGACGCCGCTACCGCCGAAATCAGCCGCTCGCAAGTGTGGCAGTGGATCCGCTCGCCGAAGGGCGTGCTGGAGGACGGCCGCAAGGTCACCGCCGAGATGGTACGCGCGATGATTCCGGAAGAACTGGGCAAGGTGAAGGAAGTCGCGCCGAACGGCGACAACCCGAGCTATGCGCGGGCGGCCGAGATCTTCGAACAGATGTCGACTTCGGAGGAGTTTGCCGAGTTCCTGACCTTGCCGCTGTACGAAGAGATCTGAGCGCTGTCGTGGGCACGGTGTGCCCACGCGAACATGTGCGTTATGTCGGCGTTTGCGTGGGCAGGGGAGTGCCCACCCTACGTTGTGCCAACGCTTCCCTCGCCAGAAACGCGGCCAGCTGCTCCTCATCGATCGTCCCACCTTCGAGCCGCCACAGCAGCGCCTCGATGCGATCCCCGCCCCAGAACAGCTCGCCATCGAGCCGGAATGTCGGCACCCCGAAGACACCATCGGCAATCGCGGCATCGGTCGCCGCCGCCAGCGCCTGCTTGATCTCCGGCGTCGCAGCCCGCTCCAGCAAGGCATGGCCATCGAAACCGGCCTCATCGGCCAGGCGCGCCAACACGGCCGCATCCGAAACATCTTCCCCACCTTCCCAGCACGCCGCCATCAAGGCCAGCGCCAGCCTGCGCCGCTCGAAGTCGTCGCCGATCGCCGTGCACATGCGCAGCGCCGTCAGCGGATTGAAGGGATGGCCGGGCGGTCCGGCGAAGGGCAGGCCGCGGCGGGCCGCTTCGCGCATCACGTCGCGGAACAGGTAGAGGCGCTTGGTCGGCACCTCGGCCGGCCCCAGGTTGCCATGGGCCTTCAGCAGGCCGGCGAACAGCACCGGCATGAAGCGGACCTGAACGCCGGCACCTTCGAGACGGCCGAGCGAACGTGCCGCCAGCCAGGCATAGGGGCTGATCGGGTCGAAGTAAAAGTCGGCCTGCGTCGGCGCGGCGCTCATCAGAACACGTTCTTCCATTCGCGCAGGGCGGCGAACGCGGCTACCGGCGAAGCGCCCGGCTGCAGGCGGCCGGCGGCGACCAGGCTGTCGACGATGCCGGGCTCGGTGGCGCGCAGGAAGGGATTGGTGGCTTTTTCGGCGGCGATGGTCGAGGGCACGGTCGGCAGCTTGGTGCCGCGCGCCTTGCTGTCGGCCTCGATCCGCATCTTGAGGGCGCGGTTGCCCGGCTCGACGGCCTCGGCAAAGCGCAGGTTGGACAAGGTGTATTCGTGGGCGCAATAGACGAGGGTGTCGTCGGGCAGGGCGGCGAGCTTGGCCAGCGAAGCGGCCATCTGCCCGGGCGTGCCTTCGAACAGGCGGCCGCAGCCGGCGCCGAACAGGGTGTCGCCGCAGAACAGCCAGTGCTCGCCCGCGGCATGACCTTCATGATTCCGGACGTAGGCGATGTGGCCCAGCGTATGGCCCGGCACCTCGAGCACCGACAACTCCAGCGCCAGGCCCGGCACCTGGAAGCGGTCGCCTTCGCCCAGCGGGTCGGTTACCGCGGCGATGCCGTCGTTGCGCGGGCCGTAGACCGGTACGTCATATTCTTTAAGCAATTGAGGCACGCCACCGATATGGTCAGCATGGTGATGGGTGAGTAGAATGGCGGTGAGGGTCAGGCCGTTCGCGCGCAAGGCATCGAGGATGGGCTGGCCGTCGCCCGGATCCACCGCCGCGGCGTGGACACCGTCATGGATCAGCCAGAGATAATTGTCCTTGAAGGCGGGTACGGTCAGGACTGCCAGAGTGCTCGGCGAAATCGTCATAAGCGATGAAAATGCGTGTAGAGATCCGATTCAGGAAAGGATGGCATGGATAGCGCTGCATCCGAAAAATCCATTATAGCGCTCGACCGCTGGCTGCAATCGCCGGCCGGCGCCTATGTGCGCGCCTGGGAGCAGGCCTGCCTGGACGAGCTGACGGCCGACATCTTCGGCTTCAACGCCGTCCAGATCGGCGTGCCGCAGATCGACGCGCTGGCCGCCAACCGGATGCCGAACAAGTGGCAGGCCGCGACCCGCACCTCGAGCGCCGACGAACTGGCGATTGCCGCCAGCGGCAAGCAGGTCGCGGTCGCCCTCGACTTCGCCGACCTGCCGTTCGCGTCGCAGAGCCTGGACCTGGTGGTGCTGCCGCATGTGCTCGAGTTCGCTGCAGAGCCGCACCAGGTGCTGCGCGAGGTCGAGCGGGTCTTGATTCCGGAAGGGCAATTGATCATCTGCGGCTTCAATCCCGCCAGCATGTGGGGCGTGCGCCAGGGCATGGGCCGCATTACCAGCAGCACCTACCTGCCCACCGCGGGCGAGTTCATCTCTATGCCCCGGCTGAAAGACTGGTTAAAATTGTTGAATCTCGGCGCCACCCGCAGCCATTTCGGCTGTTACGCGCCGCCATTCCGCACTTCCCAATGGCTGAACCGCTTCGCCTTCGTCGAGGGGGCAGGGCGGCGCTGGTGGCCATATCTCGGGGCCGTCTATATCGTGCACGCGATCAAGCGGGTCAAGGGCATGAACATCATCGGGCCGGCCTGGAACAAGAAGCCGGGCAAGGCGCCGAAAGCGGTGCCGGCGACCAACCGCAACGAACGCAACAACCAGAACTAAGGCAAGAGGAAAAGAACGCAGCATGACGACCAAAGTAGAGATTTTTACCGACGGGGCCTGCAAGGGAAATCCGGGCCTAGGGGGCTGGGGCGCGCTGCTCGTGGCCGGTGACCACGAAAAGGAAATCTTCGGCGGCGAGCCGAACACCACCAACAACCGCATGGAACTGCGCGCCGTGATCGAGGCGCTGGGCGTGCTGAACCGTCCCTGCCACGTGGTGCTGCATACCGACAGCCAATACGTCCAGAAGGGGATCTCGGAATGGATCCACGGCTGGAAGGCGCGCGGCTGGAAGACCTCGACCAAGGAACCGGTCAAGAACGAAGACCTGTGGAAGGCCCTCGACGCCGCCCAGCAGCAGCATGCGGTCGAATGGCGCTGGGTGCGCGGCCACAACGGCCATCCCGGCAACGAGCGCGCCGACGCCCTGGCGAACATGGGCGCGGCCTCGGTCCGGCGCTGAAGACTTGTTCCGGAAATGCTAAAATAAGCCTTTGATTTTCAACGAATTCTCTCAATAAGCGCATGCGCCAGATCGTTCTCGATACCGAAACCACCGGCCTGAATCCACGCACCGGCGACCGCATCGTCGAAGTCGGCTGCGTCGAAATCTTCAACCGCAAACTGACCGGCAGGAACCTGCACTACTACGTCAACCCCGAGCGCGAGTCCGACGAGGCGGCGCTGGCGGTACACGGCCTGACCACCGAATTCCTGAGCGACAAGCCGAAGTTCCACGAAATCGCCGAGGAGTTGCGCGAGTTCGTCAAGGATGCGGAAATCATCATCCACAACGCGCCCTTCGACCTCGGCTTCCTGAACCACGAATTCGAGCGCATTGGCCTGCCGCCCTTCGTCAACCATTGCGCCAGCGTGATCGACACCCTGGTGCAAGCGAAGGAACTGCACCCGGGCAAGCGCAACTCGCTGGACGCGCTGTGCGACCGCTACGGCATCTCGAACGCCCACCGCAAGCTGCACGGCGCACTGCTGGACTCGGAACTGTTGGCCGACGTCTACCTGGCAATGACGCGCGGGCAGAACATGCTGTCGATGGACGTCGAGATCGAAGAGACCGGCGGCGGCGCGCAGCTGGAAGCCGTCCCGCTGGGCGACATCCTCGTGGTGTCGGCTGCCGAGGACGAGCTCGCCGAGCACGAGAGCGTGCTGGCCGCACTCGACAAAGGGGTGAAGGGAGAATGTGTTTGGAGAAAATATTCTCCGCAGGGGTGACAAAACGCAAAACTCCCCCTATAATGCTCGTCATTGCAGCGATGCAATCGCAGCAAAAGCAGTAAAACAGGGAGGTTAGCTCAGGGGTAGAGCACTGCATTCACACTGCAGGGGTCGCAAGTTCGAAACTTGCACTTCCCACCAGGATTCATCGGAAAGGCCGGCAGATTTGCCGGCCTTTTTGTTTCTGCGCTGCCCAGGCGCAAAGCTTGCATCACCCGTCCCCGGCGTTTATCCTCTATGCAACTTTCTAGCTGCGTAAAGCCACATGCCAGCCTTCGCATCCCGCCTCCTGTTCGCACTATGCCTCATTTCGAGCGTCACAGGATGCAAGACCCTCCAAGTCCTCGCAAACGCCCAGCCGGGCACCACCGCCGAAGCGGCAAGGGTCGCAGGCCGTTGGGCGGACGCGAATGGCGACATCGCCGCGGCAACCACCTGGTCGCGCAAGGTCGCGCCAGGCATATCGCCCCAGGAAGTCGAGGAAGCCTTCGCCAGCGTGGCCGCCGAAGACAATCTGCGGCCGGTAGGCGAGTTGTTCCTGTCCAGGGAGCTGGCCGTCCGCTCCGGCCAGCAGCAAAAGTTCCTGAAGATTTACTCGTATTGCGATCCCTCTACCGCGCGCGCGATCGTCGATTTCAGTCCCGCCATGTCGGCCTTCCTGCCTTGCCGGATTGCGGTGGTCGAACAGGACGACGGCCTGTGGCTCTACGCGATGAATATGGATGTGCTGCTCCGCCTTGGCCGCTCGATGCCGCCGGACCTGCAGCAGTCCGTGCTGCGGGTGCGCAAGACCATGCTCAAGATGCTCGATCGTGGCGCCGCGGGCGAATTTTGATTCCCGTATGTGGCGATGCAATATCGAAAGTTCTTGCGATAGTGCCAATGTGATGGTTATATGCGCATACACGCATAGATGAATACGAACACATGGACCCCGATCTCGACAACACGGAAATGGCCGAAGTATTCGAGCAGGTGTCGAACTACTTTTTCCTGCTGTCGGAGCCGACCCGCCTGAAGATCCTGCACGCGCTGTGCAATGGCGAGCGTCCGGTCGGCACCATCGTCAGCGAACTCGGCGCCACCCAGGCAAATATTTCGCGCCAGCTGAACATGCTCTACCGTGCCCGCATCCTCGGCAGGCGCAAGGAAGGCGCGCAGGTGTACTACCGCATCGAAGACCAGAACACGATCGAACTCTGCCGAACGGTGTGCACCCACATGGCCGAGAAAGTGAAGAAGAGCCGGCGCATCGACCAGGCTGCAATCGAACACTTCATGTCCACGGACGCATAAGGCGAGGGCGCGCAAGCGCCAGGCAAGGCATTGATTTAATGCGTATATGCGCATGTAGCGATATGCGCATATGACTATATGTGCAGTTGGTAAAGCATCATCAACCGGAACGGAACAGAGGATGGATAAACCTGTACGCAGATTTGGCCGTGTCGTGAAGGCGCCCGAGAATTTCCTCGACCGGGAGCTGATCGACGAGATCAACACCCAGGGACTGGACGAGCAGCGGCGAGGCTTCCTGCGCCGTAGCTTCCTGGCGGCCAGCGCCGCCATGGCCGCCGGCGGCGCGCTCGGCCAGGAACGCCCGGCCGTGAGCGGCGATGGCGATCCGCACATCCTGAGCTTGCCGGAACATTCGCGCACGCTCGGCCGGCCGGTCGCGGCCATGCCCTATGGCCTGCCTTCAAGGTACGAAGCCAGCCTGCAGCGCCGCGAATCGCCCGGCCTGACCCGCGTCCCGGCGGCCTCGGTCGCGTTCACGCCGCTGCAGGGCCTGTTCGGCATCATCACGCCTTCCGGCCTGCACTTCGAGCGCCACCACCAGGGCTGGCACGACATCGATCCGACCGGGCACCGCCTGATGATCAACGGCCTGGTGCGCAATCCCAAGGTCTACACGATGGACGACCTGATGCGCATGCCCTCGGTCTCGCGCATCCACTTCATCGAATGCGGCGCGAACACGGCCATGGAGTGGGGCAACGTGGCGGTGCCGTCGGTGCAGTACTCGCACGGCATGCTGAGCTGCAGCGAGTTCACCGGCGTGCCGCTGTCGGTCCTGCTGGAAGATTGCGGCTACGACAAGCGGACCGCCCGTGTCGTCCTGGCCGAAGGCGCGGACGGCTCGTCGATGACGCGCACCATCCCGCTCGACCGCGCGCTCGACGACGTGATCGTCGCCTGGGGCATGAACGGCGAGATGCTGCGCCCGGAGAACGGCTATCCGCTGCGCCTGGTGGTGCCGGGCATCCAGGGCGTGTCCTGGGTCAAGTGGCTGCGCCGCATCGAGGTCGGGGACCAGCCCTACGCCACCAAGGACGAGGCGATCCACTACATGGACGCGATGCCGGACGGGAGCTATCGCCAGTACACCTCGATCCAGGAGTGCAAGTCGGTGATCACCACGCCGTCCGCCGGCCAGCGCCTGCTCGGCACGGGCTTCTACAACGTCACCGGCCTGGCCTGGTCCGGCCGCGGCAAGGTCAGGCGCGTCGACGTGTCGGTGGACGGCGGCCGCAACTGGCGCACCGCGCGCCTGGAGACGCCGGTGCTGAGCAAGGCCCTGACGCGCTTCAACATCGACTGGGAATGGAACGGCGCGCCCGCCGTGCTGCAGTCGCGCGCAATCGACGACACCGGCTATGTCCAGCCGAAGATCAACGAGCTGCGCGCGGTGCGCGGCACGCGCTCCATCTATCACAACAATGCCATCCAGTCGTGGCAGGTGGCGGCATCGGGGGAGGTGGCGAATGTCCAGGTTTATTAAGACCGCTGCCGCCATCGCGGTGGCCGGCGCTGCTGTCGTTGCCGCTGCCGCCATCGCAGGCCCGCTGACCGGCCTCGGACGCACCGCCACGCCGAAGGAGATCGCGGCCTGGGACATCGACGTCCGCCCCGACTTCAAGGGCCTGCCCAAGGGTTCGGGCAGTGTGTCCGCCGGCCAGGCGGTCTGGGAAGGCAAGTGCGCTTCCTGTCACGGCACCTTCGGCGAATCGAACGAGGTGTTCACGCCGCTGGTCGGCGGCACGACGGCGGAAGACGTCAGGAGCGGCCGGGTCGCCGCCCTGGTCAACGGCCGCCAGCCGCAGAAGACCACCTTGATGAAAGTGGCGACCGTGTCGACGCTGTGGGACTACATCAACCGCGCCATGCCGTGGAACGCGCCGAAGTCGCTCACCACCGACGAGGTGTACGCCGTCACCGCCTATCTGCTGAACATGGGCGAGATCGTACCCGACGATTTCGTGCTGTCCGATGCGACGATCGCCCAGGCCCAGCAGCGCATGCCGAACCGGAACGGGATGACCACCAATCACGGCATGTGGGACATCAAGGGCAAGCCCGACGTGCACAGCGTGGCCTGCATGAAGAACTGCCCGGCCGATCCGGCCCCGCGTTCGACACTGCCGGAAGCATCGCGCAACGCCCACGGCAACCTGGCCCTGCAGACGCGTGCCTTCGGCGCCACCCGCGGCGTTGATACCACGCGGCCGGCGCCGGCCAGGCTGGGCGAGGGCACCGCGGCGCCGGTCGTGGCCATGGCCAGCACCGCATCCACGGCGCCGCCGGCGGCATTCCAGGCCAATGCCTGCCTGGCCTGCCATGGCGTCGACAGCAAGGTAGTGGGGCCCAGCTTCATGTCGGTGCGCGCCAAATACAAGGACGATCCCGGCGCATCCGTGCGCCTGGTGGAGAAGATCAGGAACGGCAGCACCGGCAGCTGGGGCCCGATCCCGATGCCGGCCCAGGACCACGTGAAGGACGAGGACCTGAAGGTCCTGGTGGGGTGGATCCTCGCCCCGCAATGAAGCTGTAGCAAGTTCAACTTGGAGATGGAGCACATATGAAACATGCAGTTCTCGGCATCGCCCTGTCGCTCGCCTGTGCGGGCGCCATGGCGGCCGATCACCAGGTCAGGATGCTCAACACCGGCAAGGACGGCAGCATGGTGTTCGAACCCGGCTTCCTGCGCGTCGCCAAGGGCGATACCGTCAAGTTCGTGAAGGTCGACCCCTCGCACAACAGCGCCTCGGTGCTGGTGCCGGCCGGCGCCACGCCGTGGAAGGGCAGGCCGGACGAAGAGATCTCGGTGAAGCTCGACCAGGAAGGGGTGTACCTTTACGTGTGCGATCCGCACAAGATCATGGGCATGGCCGGCGTCATCCAGGTCGGCAAGCCGGTCAACCTGGCCGAGGCCAAGGGCCAGGCCGAGACCCTGTCGAAGTCCTTCGTCATGAACAAGGATCGCCTCGCCGGCTACATGGCGCAGGTGAAGTGACACTCAACAAACGGAGAACCGTATGAATCAACAGCGACGCAACATCATGCGCATCACCTCGGTGCTGGGGGCCGCCTTTGCCGCCGGCCTGCTCAAGCCCGCCGACGTCTTCGCGGCGGAATGGAGCCAGAAGGTATTCGACGCCAAGAGCCTGGAGGCGGCGGTCAAGGAGCTCGGCGGCGACAAGTTCACCGTCAGCCAGGACGTGACCATCACCGGTCCGGACATCGCCGAGAACGGCGCCGTGGTGCCGGTGTCGATTTCCAGCCGCGCGCCGAACACGGACTTCATGGCCATTCTGGTCGAGAAGAATCCGAGCGCCATGTCGGCCAGCTTCAATGTCCCCGCCGGTACCGAGCCGGCGGTGACCACCCGGGTCAAGATGGGCGCGACTTCCAACGTCCATGCCCTGGTGCGCGCCGACGGCAAATGGCTGGTCGCCAGCAAGGAAATCAAGGTCACCCTCGGCGGCTGCGGCGGCTGAGCTCCCGGCAGGACATGGCAGGACATAGAGAAAGGAAGAGAACATGGCAGACCCAATGCGTATTCGCGCCAGTATCACCGGCGACACGGCCGAAGTGAAGGTCCTCATGCGGCACGACATGGAGACCGGGCAGCGCAAGGACGCGGGCGGCAAGACGATCCCCGCGCATTTCATCAAGACCCTCGTGGCCAAGGTCAACGACAAGGTGGTGCTGGATGCGAACTTCGGCCCTTCGGTGTCGAAGGATCCCTTCCTGTCCTTCAAGGTCAAGGGCGCCGCCAAGGGCGACAAGGTCAGCGTGACCTGGGTCGACACCGCCGGCGACACCCGCACCGATGAAAGCACCATCAGCTAAAAACAGGTGAGCGCGGCGCAGACTGCGCAGGCCATACCAGGAGGAGAGAGGCATGAGGATCCTACGTTTCGTTTGCGTCGCCTTGCCGCTGCAGGCAGTGTGCGCGCTGGCGCTGGCGCTGGCGCAATCGTCGGCCACCGACGAGATCGCAAAGTACCGGCAGATGCTCGCCGACGGCAATCCCGCCGAGCTGTGGGAGATGCGCGGCGAGGAGCTGTGGAAGAAAAAGGCGGGGCCGAACAAGGTCTCGCTCGAGCAGTGCGACTTCGGCAAGGGGCCGGGCGTGCTGAAGGGTGCCTATGCCGAGCTGCCGCGCTACTTCAAGGACGTGGGCAAGGTGATGGACCTCGAGCAGCGGCTGGTGTACTGCCGCATGACCCTGCAGGGACTGAGCCTGGCCGAGGCCACCAGGGTGCCTTTCGGCTCGACCGGCAAGCAGTCGGACATCGAGGCCCTGGTCGCCTACATCACCTCCGAGTCGCGCGGCGTCCCCATGGCCGTGTCGACGAATCATCCGATGGAGAAGCAGGCCTACGAGGCCGGCAGGCAGCTGTTCTTCTACCGCGGCGGCGCCCACGACTTCGCCTGCGCCACCTGCCATTCGACCACCGGCCAGCGCATCCGCCTGCAGGAGCTGCCGAACATCCTGGATAAAGCCAATGCCCAGGCGGCCTATACCACCTGGCCGGCCTACCGCGTCTCGCAGGGAGAAGTACGCACCATGCAGCACCGGTTGTACGACTGCTTCCGCCAGCAGCGCTTCCCGGAACCCCTGTATGCATCGGATGCGATCACCGCGATCACGATGTTCCTGGCGAAGAACGCGAACGGCGGCGTCTACGCCGGCCCGGCACTGAAACGATAGGAGGGCAGCATGAGCATCTTCGCAAGAACTCTGGGCGCGCTGGCCGGCGCCGCTGTTGTGGCGGGCTGCGCCACCGTTGCCGCCGGGTCCGATGCCGGACAGAGCGCGCTGGCGCTGCTGAAGCAGGACTTCCGTTCGAAAGGCCCGGCCACGCTCGAACGCGTGACCGAGCGCGACGAAGCCCAGCAGCTGTGCAGCCAGTATCCGCAGGAGCGCCCGGCCGAGGTGGCGACCCGCATCGAGACTGCCCAGCAGAAGACCATCCGCCCGCCGGCCGACGGCAACTACCTCGGCAGCTGGCAGGAAGGCGAGAAGATCGCCCAGAACGGTCGCGGCATGCAGTCGTCGGATGCGATCGGCGGCATCAACGGCGGCAACTGCTACGCCTGCCACCAGATCACGAAGCAGGAGATCTCCTTCGGTAACATCGGGCCGAGCCTTTACCAGTACGGCAAGCTGCGCGGGAACAGCGAGGAGATCGTCAAGTACACCTGGGGCAAGATCTACAACGCCCAGGCCTATACCGCCTGCTCGAACATGCCGCGCTTCGGCCACAACGGCATCCTGAGCGAGGCGCAGATCAAGGACGTGGTGGCCTTGCTGCTCGACCCGGCGTCGCCGGTGAACCAATGAAGTCAGGGTCGGAGGAAGATCGATGGGTATGAATCGACGCGAATTCGCGCAACTGCTGGGGATCGCCGCGGCCGGCGGCATGCTGCTCGATGCGAAGTCCGCGCTCGCGGCCCCGCGGCCGGACGCGCTGTACGAGCTGCCGCGCTTCGGCAATGTGCACTTCCTGCATTTCACGGATTGCCATGCCCAGCTGATGCCGGTTTATTTTCGCGAACCGAGCGTGAACATCGGCCTCGGCCAAGCGGCCGGGCGCATGCCCCACCTGGTCGGCGAAGCGCTGCTGAAGGAGGTCCGCATGCCTGCGCGCTCGGCGCAGGCGCACGCCTTCACGGCGCTCGACTTCGAGCAGGCGGCGCGCAGCTACGGCAAGGTCGGCGGCTTCGCGCACCTGGCGACACTGGTGAAGAAGATGCGCGCCGGGCGACCCGGTGCGCTGCTGCTCGACGGCGGCGACACCTGGCAGGGCTCCGCCACCGCGCTCTGGACCAAGGGGCAGGACATGGTCGACGCCTGCCTGCAGCTGGGCGTGGACGTCATGACCGCGCACTGGGAGATGACCCTGGGCGACAAGCGGGTGCAGGAAATCGTCGGCAAGGACTTCAAGGGCAAGGTCGACTTCGTGGCGCAGAACGTCAAGACCAACGACTTCGGCGACCCGGTGTTCGACCCCTATGTGGTCAAGGAGATGAACGGGGTGCCGGTGGCGGTCATCGGCCAGGCCTTTCCCTACACGCCGATCGCCAATCCGCGCTACATGGTGCCCGACTGGAGCTTCGGCATCCAGGAAGAGAACATGCAGAAGATGGTCGACGAGGCGCGCGCCAAGGGTGCGAAGCTGGTGGTGGTCCTGTCGCACAACGGCATGGACGTCGACATCAAGATGGCGTCGCGGGTGCGCGGCATCGACGCCATCATGGGCGGGCACACGCACGACGGCGTGCCGGTGCCGGTGGTCGTGGCCAACGGCGGCGGCAAGACCCTGGTGACGAACGCCGGCAGCAACGGCAAGTTCCTCGGGGTACTCGACTTCGACGTGCGCGACGGCCAGGTGCGCGGCTTCCAGTACCGCCTGCTGCCGGTATTCTCGAACTTCCTGCCGCCCGACCGCGACATGGCCGCGCTGGTGAAGAAGGTCCGTGCGCCGTATGAAGCCCAGCTGAACGAGAAGCTGGCGCTGACCGAGGGCACCTTGTACCGGCGCGGGAACTTCAACGGCACTTTCGACCAGCTGATCGTCGACGCGCTGATGGAAGTGAAGGGCGCCGACCTGGCCTTTTCTCCGGGCTTTCGCTGGGGCACCACGCTGCTGCCCGACAGTCCGATCCTGATGGAGCACCTGATGGACCAGACCGCGACCACCTATTCCTACAGCACCCTGACCGAGATGAGCGGCGCGACCATCAAGACCGTGCTCGAGGACGTGGCCGACAACCTGTTCAATCCCGATCCCTACTACCAGCAGGGCGGCGACATGGTGCGGGTGGGCGGGATGAGCTATGCGATCGACCCGGCGGCGCCGATGGGCTCGCGCATCCGCGACATGCGCCTGAACGGCAAGCCGGTCGAGGCGGGCAAGACCTACAAGGTGGCCGGCTGGGCGCCGGTGGCCGAGGGCGCCTCGGGCGAGCCGGTGTGGAACGTGGTGGCGCAGTGGCTCAGGTCGAAGAAGACGGTCTCGCCGCGCAAGCTGAATACGCCGCGCCTGGTGGGCCTGCAGGGCAATCCCGGCATCATGGCCTAGCCGCCGTGCGAGGGTTCACGATGGCGGCGACGATCAGGGTGGCAACGGCGCTGGCATGCGCCGTGCTGACGTGCGTCGCCCATGCGGAGCCCGCACGGGCCACGCTGCCGGCGGCAGACGATCTTGCCAGCGACGGCCGCACGGCCCTGCGGCGCGGCGTGCCGCTGGTGATCCTGTTCTCGCTGCCGGGCTGCGCCTACTGCGAAGTGGTGCGCCGTCATTACCTGCTGCCGCTGGCGCGCGAAGGCGCGGCCGGCGAGCGGCCGCTGGTGCGCGAAGCCGACCTGTCGTCGGCCGCGCCGTTGCGCGGTTTCGACGGCGAAGCCGGTTCCGGCAGCGCCGTGGGCAAGCGCTACGGCATCCGCGTGGCGCCCAGCGTGCTGGTGCTGGATGGACGCGGGCGGCAGCTGGCGCCGGTGCTCGAAGGCGGCGACGTCGCCGGCATGTACGGCGCCTACCTCGACGACACGCTGGCGGCGGCGCGCCGCGCGCTGGCGGAAAAACGGTGAACGAACATCTTGACATCGCGCCGGTGCGCGGGAGGAGTGGGGAATGCGCTTGTTTCAGATGATGTCGGCGTGGCTGCGTCGCGCATGGCTGCTGCCGCTGGTACTGATCGGCCTGGTCCGGAGCGCCGCGGCCGCGCCGCCGCAGCCGCCGGTACTCACGCCAATCAAGGTCAGTGCGCACGCCTGGTTCTTCCACGGCCAGCCGGGCGTGGCGGGCAGCGACAACAAGGGATTCATGTCGAATGCCGGTTTCGTCGTCACCGGCGACGGCGTGCTCGTGTTCGACGCGCTCGGCACCCCGGCCCTGGGCGAGGCGATGGTGAAGGCGATCCGCGGCGTCACCTCGCAGCCGATCCGGCGCGTGATCGTCAGTCACTACCACGCCGACCACTTCTATGGGCTGCAAGCCTTCAAGGCCGCCGGCGCCGAGATCTGGGCGCACCAGAACGGCCGCGCCTACCTGGCCTCGGATACGGCGGCCCTGCGGCTGGCCCAGCGCAAGGAAGCGCTCAAGCCCTGGGTCGACGAACGCACCCGCCTGCTGCCGGCCGACCGCTGGCTGAGCTTCGCCGACGGCAGGCCGATCGCCTTCGAGATGGGCGGGCTCCACTTCAGGATCATCGATGCCGGCGGCGCACACGCGCCGGACGACATCATGCTCAGCGTCATTGAGGACAGGCTGCTGTTCGCCGGCGACCTGTTCTTCACCGGCCGGCTGCCCTTCGTCGGCGATGCCGACAGCCGCATCTGGCTGGCGGCGCTGGACCGCATGCTGGCGCTGGCGCCGGCGGTCGTGGTGCCGGGGCATGGCGAGGTCTCGCACGACCCGCGCAAGGATCTCGACCTGACCCGCTCCTACCTCCTATTCCTGCGCAAGACCATGGGCGAGGCGGTGGCCGACCTGAACTCCTTCGACGAAGCCTACGCAAAAGTCGACTGGAGCGCCTACGCGGGTTATCCTGCATTCGAGCAGGCCAACCGGCTCAATGCCTATGGCACCTTCCTCCTGATGGAGAAGGAAAGCCTGGAACCGAACCCGAAACCGTCGCCACAACGTTGAGGAGCATCCCATGAAGCTATTCCGAGCAATCGCCGCGGTGCTGTGCCTGGCCGTCGTCGCAGCCGCCGTCGGCGCCGCCGGCGGACGCGAAGAGAAGGTCGTCTATCACATCAACGATTCGTCGACGGCGATGGCGGCGATGGGGAATATCCGCAACCACCTGAACGCCAGCCCGAAGGCGCAGATCGTCGTGGTGGCCCATGGCCCGGGCATCGACTTCCTGCTCGAGGATGCCAAGGACAAGAACGGCAATCCCTACGATGCCGTGGTCCAGGAACTGTCAAACCGCAACGTCAAATTCAGGGTGTGCAACAACACCCTGGAGGCGCGCAAGATCGATCGCAAGCGCGTCATGCCGGAAGCGACCATCGTGCCTTCGGGCGTGGCGGAAGTGGCGCGCCTGCAGTACCAGGAAGGCTATGCCTATCTGAAGCCCTGAGGGAATTCCAGCGCGAGCCGCAGGGCGTGATCATCTCGGTCCAGGTCGAAGACGTCGATGCCGCATACGCCACGCTCGCTGGGTGCGCGATCGTTTAGAATAGCTCGATGACGAAAGCCAGCCGATCGAAGAACGCCATCCCCGGGGAAGAGGAAGAAGGCACCCGCGACAAGATCCTCAACGTCGCGCTCCAGGAATTCTCCAGGCGCGGCCTGAGCGGCGCCCGCATCGACGCCATCGCGGCCGAAAGCGGGATCAACAAGGGCATGATCTACTACTACTTCGGTAGCAAGGAGGATCTGTATGTCGCCGCGCTGGAAGAGAGTTATCGCCGCTTCCGCCAGATCGAGGGCGACTTCCATCTCGAGAGCCTGGCGCCGGTGGACGCCTTGCGCGCACTGGTCGGCGCCAGCTTCGATTTCCATGCCGCGCATCCCGAATTCATCCGCATGGTGATGAGCGAGAACATCAACCACGGCGAGTACATCCGCAAGATTCCGGAACTGCGTGCGATCAACCGTTCGGCGATCACGGTGCTGGAAAGCCTGTGCCGGCGCGGCATCGCCGATGGCGTGTTTCGCGCCGACGTCGATCCGGTCGACCTGCACATGACGATCAGCGCGCTGTCCTTCTATAACGTGTCGAACCGTCATACCTTCAGCTTCATTTTCGACCGCGACCTCGGTGCGCCCGAGGTGCATGCGGCGCGGCGCGCGTCCGTGATCGACACGGTCCTGCGCGCCGTAAGGGCTTAGCCGGTCAGAAGGCGAGCTTCAGCTGGGTGCCGACCGCGAGCGCATTCCGGGTCGAGCGGTAGCTGAAGGCGCCGGGTTGCACGACGTACTGGACGTCGGCCCGCACACCAAGCCAGGGCCGCGGCTGCACACCGTAGCTCAGTTCCACCACGGATTCGCCGGCCGGCGGCGCGGCATAGCCGCCGTCATCGAGGTTCGAGAGGGCCGCTACCTCGCGCAGTCGAGGATTGACCTGCGCATGCACCAGGCCCAGCGCCACCGTATCCGTATCCCGGCCGGCAAAGGTGCCGGTCTTGACCAGGCCGGCCGCAACCCAGCGCGTGATCTGGGCCGAGGCCCGCGGGTTCGCCGTGAACTGGCCGAACACCGACAGCCCGCGGCCGCCATGACCGTCGCGCAGGATCATCTGGTCCGCCAGCAGGTACACGCCGTAGCGTCCGTTCACCGTGCCCGCTTCGCCCTGCCGCTTCGCGTCCGCCGTATCGTAGAAGACGCCGAGCTTGTAATGGCCGGGCAGTGCATCGCCGTGCGGCGCGCTGCCGGGTGCATATTCCAGCTCCAGCGGCAGCATCACGCCGGCCGTGCCGGCGGCGAAAGGCCGGAAGGCGTTCCGCCTGTCGCCGAGGCGCGGATTGTCCTGGAACAGGCCGGTGCGGAACAGCAGCTCCCGGCCCAAGCTGTAGCGGACGGCCGCCCCCCAGCGCGCATTCGGATAGTTGTACCAGCCGCTATTGCCCGACAGAGAAAGCGGGTGGGCGCAGAAGGCCGCATTCACCAGCTGGCAGCCGATCGCCATGCCGCCGAGGTCATTGCCCATTGCGAAGTAACCGAGGCGCAGGTTCAGCCGGTCCCCAAGCAGGTTTTGCTCATAGCTGGCCTCGCTCAGGCGGGTGTAGGGACCGCCGTAGACTTCCTGGACCGGCAGCCGGTTGCCGATGTAATCGGCGGACACGCCCGCGCCGCGCCGGTCGTTGATGGTGAGGTGGAGCGTGGCGCCGGACCAGCCGGCAAGACGGCCCATGTCGACATCGGCGCCGAGGCGCAGCTGCTGGGCATAGGTGCTCCCGCGCTTCAGGCCGCCACTCACGTTGGCGAAGGTCTCGGAGACATAATCGCCCCGGAAGTTCACGCCGGCGTCAAGATACCGGGCGCGCGCGCCGCCCCAGTCCCCGGTCAGGGTGGATTCGTCGGCAGCCGACGCCATCGGAGAAAGCGCTGCCATGGCCAGCAGGGTGGCGCAGGAGGCCGGA
This sequence comes from Massilia sp. 01N410, assembly GCF_056399665.1. Classification (NCBI taxonomy): domain Bacteria; kingdom Pseudomonadati; phylum Pseudomonadota; class Betaproteobacteria; order Burkholderiales; family Oxalobacteraceae; genus Massilia; species Massilia sp. 01N410. Next base: position 133,912 of record NZ_JBFTRV010000009.1, read on the forward strand.
CGCCAGATGTGCAGGCGCCGAAATTCATGAATGAGTTGCATCAGTTACCTCGATAATTCAGTGCTTCAGCGCATAAGCGATGACGTAATCGCCGCGGTCCGGCGATTGCCGTGCGCCGCCGGCCGAGATCAGCACGTATTGCTTGCCGGTCCTGGGCGATACATAGCTCATCGGCCCGCCCTGGCTGCCCACCGGCAGGCGCGCCTTCCAGACTTCCTTGCCGGTCGCGCTGTCGAAGGCGCGCAGGTAGTAGTCCTGGGTGCCGGCGATGAAGACCAGGCCGCCCTGGGTCGCCAGGGTGCCGCCGAGGGTCGGCATACCGACCGGCATCTTCATGCGCATCTTGACGCCCATCGGGCCGGTGTCCTGCACGGTGCCGACCGGTACCTGCCACAGGATCTTTCGGGTCTTCAGGTCGACTGCGGACAAGGTGCCGAAGGGCGGCTTCTGGCAGGGAATGCCGAGCGGCGACATGAAGCGGTTCTTGTTCACCGCATACGGCGTGCCCTTCAGCGGGACGGCGCCCATGCCGGTGTTGACCGCTTCGCCGCCATTGCCGGCCGGGCCGGCGTCATGCTGCTGCGGGATCATCTGCACCCACAGGCCGAGGCGCATGTCGTTGACGAAGATGACGTGATGGTTCGGGTCGACCGACAGGCTGCCCCAGTTCATGCCGCCCAGCGAGCCCGGGAAGCTGAGCGAGACGTCGGTGCCCGGCGCCGTGAACAGGCCTTCATAGCGCATCGACTTGAAGCTGATGCGGCACATCAGCTGGTCGAAGGGCGTCGCGCCCCACATATCCGACTCCTTCAGGGTGTCCGCGCCGATCTGCGGCATGCCGCTTGAAAACGGTTGCGTGGCCGAGCACTGCTCCTGCTGGATGCCGGCGGTCTTGACCGGGCGTTCCTCGACGCGGGTGAGCGGCTTGCCGGTCAGGCGGTCGAGCACGAAGAGCTGGCCGGACTTCGAGCCGAACACGACGGCCGGTCTGGTCGAGCCGTCCCTGGCCGGGAAGTCGACCAGGCTGGGCTGCATCGGCACGTCGAAGTCCCACAGGTCGTTGTGCACGGTCTGGTAGACCCATTTCTCCTTGCCGGTGCTGGCATCCAGCGCGAGGATGGAAGTGGCGTAGCGGTGGTCCAGCGGCGTGCGGTTGCCGCCCCACAGGTCAACCGAGGAACTGCCCATCGGGATGAAGACGGTGTTCATTGCCGGATCGTAGGACATCGGCGCCCAGGAGTTCGGCGTGCTGCGGGCGAAAGTCTGGCCCGGCGCCAGCTGCGCGTTCGGATCGTCGTGGCCGGGGTCGAAGGCCCAGCGCATCCGGCCGCTGATGACGTCGAAGCCGCGCAGGACGCCGCCCGGCATGTCGGTCTGGACGTTGTCGGCCACGCGGCCGCCCACCACCACCGTGGTGCCGGCGAGGGTCGGGGCGGAGGTGAGCTGGTATTTCGGATCGTCGGCGGCGCCGAGGCCTGCCTTCAGGTCGACGAAGCCGCCCCTGCCGAAGCCTTCGCACATGGCGCCGGTGTCGGCGTCGATGGCGACCAGGCGGGCGTCGATGGTATTCATCAGCAGGCGGCGCCGGCAGTTGGCGCCGGCTGGCACCGTGGCCGCCGGGACCGGGGTCGCGCCGGCGACGGTCGGCTGGACCAGGGGCTGCGTGGCATCGAAATAGGCCAGGCCGCGGCAGCGGTTCCAGACCTGGGATTGCGCGTTGATGGCGCGCTCCCAGATCTTCTTGCCGCTGTCCGCATCGACGGCGATGACGTTGTTATGCGGTGTGCATAAATAGATGCGGTCGCCGATCTGCAGCGGAGTTTCCTGGTCTTCCGCGCCATTGCCGGTGGGGCTGATCGGGGTGTCGCCGGTGTGGAAGGTCCAGGCAAGCTGCAGATTCTTCACGTTGTCGCGGGTGATCTGGTCCAGTGCGGCGAAGCGGCTGCCGCCCGGCGTGTTGCCGTAGTTGCTCCAGTTCTTCTGCGCCTGGCCGGGGGCCACCGGTACCAGCGGGGTGGGCGTGCCCTGGAAGGCGACGGTCGGATGCGGCTGGAACATGTTGACGAAGGCGAGCGCCATGCCGGCCGCGAGCAGCAGCGCCAGGCCGTAGGCGGCCTTGCCCGCCGCCTGGCCGGTGGCGCGCCTGCGCAGCGACGGCCAGGTCAGCAGGGCCAGCACCATCAGGCCGGTCGGCAGCATCAGGCGCGAGACCAGCGGCCAGAAGTCGATGCCGGCGTCGAGCGGCGCCCAGACCAGGGTGCCGGCGAAGGCCGCGCCGTACACGACCACCGCGGACGGCTTCTTCCGCAGGAATTGGACGGCGGCCGCGACGATGACGAGGCCCGCGACCAGGAAGTACCAGCTGCCGTGCAGCGAGGCGAGCCTGGCGCCGCCGACGGCGAAGAACAGGCCGGTGGCCAGCAATACCAGGCCTAGTAAACCACACCACACCTTCAGCCCTGTCGAAGGAGGGGTTTCATTTTTAGTCATTACGAATTCTCCAAGAACTAACCATGCAATCAAGCGTTGTTCGTTCAGCCTCGGAGGAGGGGACGCGTCGATTCGTATCGCCTGTGTGGCAGGCCCCGTTCGCCAGGCTGGCAGATAACTAACCAGTTAGTTAAACATGGTCCGTTTTTGTGTCGTCCTGGCTGCGAAGCGATACGAAGCCTGGCCGAAGCTTGTCGGATATGTAATGAATTGCGGCGCGCGATCAGTGTGCTGATGCGGCCCTGGTCTTTGCGGAGCGGGGGAAGTCGAGGGTGATACTAGTCAATCGTCGATACGGCCATCCAAGCGAGGTTTTCCCGAAGACAGGATTTTAACACGCTGGTTCGACGGCCGTTGGGCGATGCCTGTTTGCGAAGGCCGCGCGGTGGCGGCCAGCCATGACTCGGTGGCGGCTCAGTGGCGGCTCAGTGACGGGTTTCGCTGCCGCCCTGCACGCCGATCCGGGCGGTACGGGCGGCGGCGATGGCGCGCGACGAGCTCGTCACGGCCAGCGCCTCGTCGGGCGGCACGCCGAGCTGGTTCAGCACGATGGAATAGGGCGACTTGTGTCCGCGCTCCTTGAAATCCGCGCCGGTCAGCACGACCGAAAAGATGTGGTGGGCAGTGTCGCCGAAGCGGTCGCGCAACTGCTGCTCGGCCTGGCGGTAGGGGAGTTCGGAGATCAGGGCGCAGGGCAGTCCGTGCTCGACCGCTTCGTGCAGCAGGCGGTCCGTGTCCATGTTCACGAATGCGGATAAGTCGAAGATGAGCGCTTGTGCCGTCATGATGATCTCCTTTTCTGAGCCGTTGTTGCTGGATGGGTTTTACTATACGGCCGCGCAAGATAAAATAAAAATAAATATTTCTTGGACTTCGATAAGGTAAAGCTTATGTATCCTGCCAGCTTCAAGCAATTGCAGGCCCTCGTGCTGGTCGCGCGCCACCAGAGCGTCTCGCGGGCCGCGGAAGCCATGCACGTCACGCAGCCGGCCGTGTCCCTGCACCTCAAACTGCTGGAAGAGGCGGCCGGCGTGCCGCTGACCCGCCGCCAGGGCCGCAACATCCAGATGACGGCCGCCGGCGAACTGCTGGTGGGCTATGCCGAACGCATCCTCGGCTTGTGGGAAGAGGCGGGCGACGAGATCGCCGCGCTCAAGGGCGTGACCAGCGGTACCCTGCGCATCGGCGCGGTGATGACCGCCGAACACCTGCTGCCGCCGATGCTGGTGCGCTTCACGACGGGGCGCCCGCACGTGCGCATCAAGCTGCAGGTCGGTTCACGGCCGGAAGTGATCGGCATGCTGAGCCGCGACGAGATCGACCTGGCCATCATGGGCACGCCACCGCGCGAATTCCCGACCAGCGCCAGCCGCTTCGCCCGTCACCCGATGGCCTTCTTCGTCGCCCCCGGCCACCCGCTGCTGGCGAAGGCGGCAGTAAGCCTCGACGACATCGCCGCCGATAACCTGCTGGTGCGTGAGCGCGGTTCGGGCACGCGCGCTGCCATCGACCGCCTGTACGAGGACGAAGGCGTGCCGCTGGCGATCGGCTCCGAGCTGTCGAGCAATGAGGCGATCAAGCAGATGACGGCGGCCGGCCTCGGCGTCGGCTTCCTGTCCGTGCACGCCTGTACGCTGGAGGTCAGGAATAATCTCCTCAGCGTGCTGCGGGTGCCGGGCGTCAAGGTCCAGGGCGACTGGCACGTGATGCACAAGGCCGCGCGTGCGATCCCGACGGTGGCCGCCTCCTTCCACGAATTCATGGTCGAGCACGGGCAGCAACTGATCTCGGACGAGCTGGAAAGCTTCGCCTGGGGCTGAGGCCTGCGAATCAGGGCTGCAGGACGTATCCGCCGGGCGCGTCGCCCAGGCTCTCGACCGGAGCCGGGGGCGCCGTCAGCGGACCGGCACGCGCAGCCAGCCAGGTCTCCCAGGCCGGCCACCAGCTGCCTTCGTGGTGCTCGTTCGCCGCCTGCCAGGTGTCCGGCGCAACGTACGGGGCGTCGTGGGCATGCGAAGCGATCTGGTAGCTGCGCCTGGGCGTGCCGGGCGGCGACACCACGCCGGCATTGTGGCCGCCGGTGGTCAGCAGGAAGGTGACGTCGGTATCGGTCAGCGGCACGATCTTGTACACCGAATGCCAGGGCGCCACGTGGTCGGTCATGGTGCCGACCGCGAAGATCGGGATATGGATGTCGGTCAGCGCCACCGCGTGGCCGTCGACGATGTAGCGCGCGCTGGCCAGGCTGTTCTTCAGGAACAGCTTGCGCAGGTATTCGGAGTGCATCCGGTAGGGCATGCGGGTGGCGTCGGCGTTCCAGGAGGCGAGGTCGTTGTCCTTGTCGGGAATGTCGAGCAGGTAGTGGCGCAGCCGCCGCGACCAGATCAGGTCGTTCGAGCGCAGCAGCTGGAAGGCGCCGGCCATCTGGCGGGTGTCGAGGTAGCCCTGCTGCCACATCACGGCTTCCAGGAAGGCGACCTGGCTGTCGTCGATGAACAGCGAGAGCTCGCCCGGTTCCGTGAAGTCGACCTGGGCCGCCAGCAGGGTCATGCTGGCCAGGCGCCGGTCATGGTCGCGCGCCATCGCCGCCGCCGCGATCGCCAGCAGGGTCCCGCCGAGGCAGTAGCCGCAGGCGTTGATGTTCGCCGCGCCGGTCTGGGCGGCCACGGTGTCGAGCGCCGCCATCACGCCGAGGCGCCGGTAATCCTCGAGCGAGAGATCGCGGTCCTCGGCGTCCGGGTTTTTCCAGGAAACCATGTACACGGTGTGGCCGTGCTCGACCATGTAGCGCACCAGTGAATTCTCCGGCGACAGGTCGAGGATGTAATACTTCATGATCCAGGCCGGCACGATCAGCAGCGGCACGGCGTGGACCTGGGGCGTCTGCGGGTCGTAGCGGATCAGCTCGATCAGGTGGTTTGCCATCACCACCTTGCCGGGCGTGACCGCGACGTCGCGGCCAGGGCGAAAAGTGACGGCGGCGGTGCCGGCCAGCCCGCGGCGCAGGTCGCCGGCCGCGCGCAGGGCGCCGTGCAGCAGGTTTTCGCCGCCGCTGGCGAGGGTGGCCTGCTGCGCCACCGGGTTGGTGGCGATGAAGTTCGAGGGCGCCAGACCGTCCAGCAGCTGGCGGGTGAGGAAGGTGACGACGTCGCGGTGGTGGGGCGACAGGCCGCGCACGCCGCTGGTGGCGCGGTGCCACCACATCTGGGTCAGCAGGAAGCCCTGGCTCATCTGGTTATAGGGCCAGGTGTGCCAGGGAGGGTCGCTGAAGCGCTTGTCCTGGGCCAGCGGCCGCACCGGTTCCTCGCCATTGCCGAGCAGGGCGGCGGTGCAGTAGCGCAGCCAGTCCTCGACGCTGGTGGCGGCCTGCATCGCCAGCTCCATCTGCTTGGCGGGCGACAGCAGCAGGTGGACTGCCCAGTCCTGCCAGGCCGCGGCCAGGGCCGCCGGCGACACATAGCCGGTCATGCGGCCCAGCCAGGCATTCAGGGCGAGGTCGACGTGGGCGTGCTCGACGCTGGATTCGGGGTAACGCGGCGGGATGCCGCCCTGCCAGGCGCTGGCTTCGCGCATCTGCTCGCTGGGCGGTATGTCGGGACGGGCGTTCATGGCGGCGACCTTTCGGAAGAGGGCATGAGTTCGACCAGAACTGGGCGGTAAAGTGCCGCGCGCTGGTGAAGTTTCCGTATACACACAGTACGTACAACAAGGATAAGTTTGTGTCGCGGAAATTTATTGCGTTACAATGTCGCACGAATTTTCCGCTCAGGCTGTTTAAACGTGTTCGGTAAAACTAAACTGCTCCCGCTGGCGCATTGTATCGCCCTTTCCCTGATCGCCTTCGATGCCCGGGCCCAGGCGTCCGCGCCCGATCCGCGTGATCTCGGCGACCTCAGCCTGGAAGAGCTGGCCAACATCCAGGTCACCTCGGTGTCGCGCCGCCCGGAAGCCTTGTCGGGAGCCGCTTCGTCGATCTTCGTCATCACCGGCACCGAGATCCACCGGGCCGGCGCCGCCACCTTGCCGGAAGCCCTGCGCCTGGCGCCCAACCTGCAGGTGGCGCGCGTCGATGCGCGTAACTACGCGGTCACGGCGCGCGGCTTCAGCAGCGCCTTCGAGAACAAGCTGCTGGTGCTGATCGATGGCCGGACCGTGTATTCGCCGCTGTTCTCCGGCGTGTTCTGGGACGTCCAGGATGTGGTGCTGGAAGACATCGACCGGATCGAGGTCATCAGCGGGCCCGGCGCCACCCTGTGGGGCGCGAATGCCGTCAACGGCGTCATCAACATCATCACCAAATCGGCGGCCGGCACCCAGGGCACCCTGGTGAGCGCCAGCGCCGGCAAGGACGAGCGCAACGGCGCGGTGCGCCATGGCGGCGCCCTCGGCAACGGCGGCCACTACCGCGTCTACGGCAAATACGCCGCCGACGACGACGTCGACCGCGAGAACGGCGCCCGCAGCCGCACCGGCTGGCGGCGCCAGCAGGCGGGCTTCCGCGCCGATTGGGGCGACGCGGCGCGCGGCGCGACGGTGCAGGGCGATGTCTACGACGGCAAGCTGCAACAGGCCGGCACCGCGGATATCGCGGTGCGCGGCGCCAACCTGCTCGGCCGCCTCAGCCGGAGTTTCGCCGGCGGCTCGACCGCGACCCTGCAGATGTACTGGGACCATACCGAACGCGACCAGCCGCTGGCCTTCGTCGAGCACCTCGACACCCTCGACCTGCAGCTGCAGCACGCGGTAGGCCTGGGCGAGGGCCATCGCCTGGTCTGGGGCGGCGGCTACCGCTGGGGCCACGACCGCGTCGACAACGGCGCCGCCTTCGGCTTCCTGCCGGGACACCTGAACCTGCACTGGGCCAACCTGTTCGCCCAGGACGAGTTGGCCCTGCGCGACAACCTGCGCCTGACCGCGGGCCTCAAGTTCGAAGACAACAACTACACCGGCGTGGAGGTGCTGCCGACCCTGCGCCTGGCCTGGAATCCGCAGCCGTCGACCCTGGTGTGGGGCTCGCTGTCACGCTCGGTACGCGCGCCTTCGCGGATCGACCGCGACCTGTATTCGCCGAGCCGGCCGGCGCTCGTCGGCGGCGTGCCGCAATACGCGATCGCGGGCGGCCCGGACTTCGAATCCGAGGTCGCCAACGTGTTCGAGCTCGGCTACCGCGCCCAGCCGCTGCCGGCGCTATCGTATTCGGCCACCGCCTTCTTCGGCCGCTACGACAAGCTGCGCACCATCGAGCCGAACCGGCATGGCAGCGGCTCGGTGTTCCGCAACCTGGCCGACGGCCGTACCCGCGGCATCGAAGCCTGGGCCAGCTGGCAGGCCGGCAAGAACTGGCGTCTCTCGGGCGGCGGCGTGGTGCAGCGCATCGACACCGCCGTCAACCCCGAGAGCCGCGACCTGAGTGGCGCCACCGGCCTCGCCACCAGCGATCCCAGCCATTACTGGATGCTGCGCTCCTCGCACGACCTGGCGGACAACCAGGAGCTGGATGTCACGCTGCGCCACGTCGGCGCGCTGCCCAGGCCGGCCGTGCCGTCCTACACGGCACTCGACCTGCGCTACGGCTGGCGCATCCGCAAGGGCCTCGAGCTGAACCTGATCGGCCGCAACCTGCTGGATCCCCGGCACGCCGAGTCCGGCGCGGCCGGCGTGCGCAGCAGCTACGAGCGCGCCGTCCTCCTCAAGCTGGTCTGGAACCTGTAAGCCGTGCGACCCCTGCGCATCCTGTTCAGCAGCGCCTTCCTCGCCGGAGTTTGCCTGGCGGGCGCCGGCCTGGGCGCGGCCGCCGGTGCCGCCGCGGCCGGCGCTCCCATCGTCGCCAGCGAGGAAAAGGTCGAGGCGGCCTACTTGCACAAATTCCTGAATTACGCGGAATGGCCGCCGGCCGTGTTCCCGCAGGCCGACAGTCCCTACGTGATCGGCGTGGCCGGCGACGACACCGTCGCCGACGAGCTGGCGCGCATCGCCGCCGGCCGCAGCGTCAACAACCGCGGCGTGGTGGTCAAGCGCCTGCTGCCGGGCGACGCCGTCAACGAGCTGCACATGCTCTTCGTCGGGCGCGGCGAACGCGGCCGGCTGGCCCAGTGGCTGCGCCCGGCGAAGGGGCGGGCGATCCTGACCGTCACCGCCTTTGACGGCGCGCTGGATCAGGGCGCAATCATCAACTTCCGGACCGTCGACGACCGGGTCCGCTTCGAAGTCTCCGTGGACGCCGCCGAGCAGAGCGGCATCCACCTGAATTCGCGACTCTTCAGTGTTGCGACCAATGTGGTGAAAGGAAACCATTAAGCATGTTCGGCGCCGTAAAACAATCGATCTCCCGCAAGCTGGTGCTGGGCGTATTGGTGACCACCCTGACCGCGCTGCTGGTCGCCTGCGCCTCCATGCTGGTGCTCGACGTCCACAACTACCAGACCGGCTGGGCCGACGACCTGCGCGCCCAGGCCGACATCCTGGCCGAAGTGACCAAGCCGGCCCTCGAATTCAACGACGCCGGCGTGGCCCGGGAAAACCTGCTGCAGCTGCGCGCGCGGCCGCCGATCGTCACCGCCGCCATCTACCGCCCGGACGGCAAGGTGTTCGCCAGCTATGCCAAGGCCCCGCAGGACCTGGCGCGCCTGCCGAAGCGCCTGCCGCGCCCCGGCCAGACCATCGACGGCGGCAAGATCGACGTCGCCACGCCGATGCTGCGTAACGGCGAGCTGGTCGGCACGATCTACGTCGAGGCCGAATATCCGCTGATGGCCCAGGTGCAGCGCTACCTGTCCATCCTCGCCGCGGTGCTGGGCGGCAGCCTGCTGGTGGCCATGCTGATGTCGAGCTGGCTGCAGGCAGCCATCATCAAGCCGGTGCTGGCGCTGACCGACGCGGTCGACCGCGCGATGCGCAAGCGCGACTTCTCGACCCGTGTGCCGAAGACCACCGAAGACGAGGTCGGCGTGCTGGTCGACGCCTTCAACGGCATGCTCGGCGAAGTCGGCGAGCGCGCCAAGGCGCTGGAAGAATCGCATGCCCGCATGCAGCACGAGATGGACGTGCGGGTCGAGGCCGAGGATGCCGTGCGCCAGCTGAACAACTCGCTGGAAGAGCGTATCCGCGAACGCACCGCCGAGCTGGAAAAGACCCACGCCCAGCTGCGCCAGTCGCAGAAGCTGGAGGCGATCGGCCAGCTGACCGGCGGCGTGGCCCACGATTTCAACAACGTCCTGCAGGTCATCGCCGGCAACCTGCAACTGCTGCAGATGTCCCTGGCGGGCAATCCCGAGGCCCAGCGCCGCCTGGAATCCGCGGCCTTCGCGGCCGACCGCGGCGCCAAGCTGTCGTCCCAGCTGCTGGCCTTCGCGCGCCGCCATCCGCTGCAGCCGGTGGCGACCAATATCGGTCGGGTACTGCGCGGCATGGACGACCTGCTGCGCCGCGCGCTCGGCGAATCGGTGCAGATCGAGACCGTGGTCGCCGGCGGCCTGTGGACCACCCTGGCCGACCCGCACCAGCTCGAGAACGTGATCCTGAACCTGGCCATCAACGCGCGCGACGCCATGAAGGGCGACGGCCGCCTGACCCTGGAACTGAACAACGCCATGCTCGACGACAACTACGTCCTGCACGAGCCGGAAGTGGCGCCCGGCCAGTACGTGATGCTGGCGATCTCGGACACCGGCTGCGGGATGCCGCCGGAGGTCATCGCGCGCGCCTTCGAGCCCTTCTTCACGACCAAGCGCGAAGGCGAGGGCACCGGCCTGGGCCTGTCGATGGCCTATGGCTTCGTCAAGCAGAGTAACGGCCACATCCGCATCTACAGCGAAGTCGGCAGCGGCACCACCATCAAGATCTACCTGCCGCGCTCGATGCAGCCGGAAGTCGAGCTGCCGAACCTGCGCAACGCGCCGGTGCTGGGCGGCTCGGAAACCATCCTGGTGGTCGAGGACGACCTGGCGGTGCAGGCCACCGTGGTCGACATGCTGCAGGGCCTGGGCTACCGCGTGCTGAAGGCCAGCGACGGCCAGGGCGCGCTGACCATCCTGCAGAGCGGCATCCCGGTCGACATGCTGTTCACCGACGTGGTCATGCCGGGCCCGGTGCGCAGCATCGAGGTGGCGCGCCAGGCCAAGCAGATGTTGCCGGCCATCGAAGTCCTGTTCACCTCCGGCTACACGCAGAACGCCATCGTGCACGGCGGACGCCTCGATCCGGGCGTCGAACTGATCAGCAAGCCCTACCGCCGCGACGAGCTGGCGCGCAAGATCCGCCAGCTGTTCGCGGCGCGCAAGGAGGCTGCCGTGGCGGCGCCGGCGCCGGCCTTGCCGCTCGAACCGGCGCCGCCGATTCCGGCTCCGGCTGCCGATGAGGAAGCCGCGCCGTCGAGCGCCGCCCGGCCGATCTCCATCCTGGTGGTCGAGGACAACCAGGACGCCCGCGCCATGCTGTCCGAGCTGCTGCTGGTGCTCGGCCATGCGGTGGAAGGCGCGGGCAGCGCCGAGGAGGCGCTCGAGATCCTGGCCGAAAGACAGTTCGACATCCTGCTGACCGACCATTCGCTGCCCGGCATGACCGGCCTCGAACTGGCGCGCACGGTGGCCGACCGCGGCATGGGAATGCGGATCATCTTCTCATCCGGCTACGGCGCCCCGGATACTCCGGGCCTGGCGGTCAAACCGTCTTTCCTGCCCAAGCCCTTCACCCTGGCCGCGCTGCAGCAAGTACTGGATGAGGCCACCTGCGCGGACGGCGCTTGAGTTCGGGCGGATTCAGGATATGATTCCGGTGGTGTACTCGACAAAAGGAGGCATCGCCATGGAAACCTCGAACGTCCTGCATCCCGCCACCGACGACCAGGGCAAGCTGCTGCTGCGCGTGCTGCTCGCCGTCCTGCTGCTGTTCCATGGCGTTTCCAAGCTGATCGGCGGCATTGGTATGATTACCGGCATGCTCGACAAGCTCGGGATCCCTCATGTGGTCGGCTATGGGGTCTACGTGGGCGAGGTGATCGCCCCGCTGCTGATCCTGGTCGGCCTGTTCACCCGCGCCGCCGCCCTCGTGGTCGTGATCAACATGATCGTCGCGCTGATGCTGGTGCACACCAAACAGTTCTTCACCCTCAACGAGACCGGCGGCTGGGCGCTGGAGCTGCAGGGCATGTACCTCGGCGCCGCGGTGGCCGTGGCCTTGCTGGGCGCCGGCCGTTACAGCCTCGGCGGCGCGGCGGGGCGCTTCAACTAAAATGGATCTTTTGCGGTCGACGCCGTGAACCACCGGCCCTGATCCGGGTATCAACGGTGCCAGTCAAACCCGCGCATGCGGGCCAGACGGCAATCCATTGACCAACCGGAGGGGCTTATCATGAAGAGGATGTCCACACCACTGGCCTGTGCGCTCGGCGCGCTGGCCTTCGCCGGCGCGCAAGGCGCCTGGGCGGGCGAATTCTACAAGCAGCGCAACCTGGTCTCCGACAGCAGCCAGATCCGCGCTGAAAATAACGACGCGCACCTGATCAACGCCTGGGGCCTTGCCTTTAACCCCTTCGGCGTGGCCTGGGTGGCGGACAACGGCACCGGTTTTTCCACCCTGTACGACGGCGACGGCAAACCCCAGACCCTGGTCGTCACGATCCCCGGCACCGGCAAGCAGACCGGCAACCCGACCGGCGTCGTCTTCTACGGCGGCCCCGCCTTCGTCGTCAGCAAGGGGGCGGTGTCGGCACCGAGCCGCTTCCTGTTCGTCAACGAGGACGGCGGCATTTCCGGCTGGGCACCGAGCGTCGACCTGAACCATGCCGTGCGAGTGATCGACAACGGCGCCAGCCAGGCCGTCTACAAGGGCATGGCGGTCAGCGCGAACGGCCGCGGGCCCCTGATATACGCGACCGACTTCCATAACGGCAAGATCGACGTCTACGACGGCAGCTTCAAGCCGGTCACCCTGCCGGACCGCCCGTTCTTCGATCCGAACATGCCGTCGGGCTTCGCCCCCTTCGGCATCCAGGCCATCAATGGCGACCTCTACGTCAGCTACGCCAAGCAGGACGCCGATCGCCACGACGACGTGAAGGGACGCGGACTCGGCTTCATCGACGTGTTCGACCCGGACGGCCGCCTGGTGCGGCGCCTGGCGTCGAACGGCGCCCTCAACGCGCCCTGGGGCATGGCGCTGGCGCCGGCCAGCTTCGGCAAGTTCAGCAACCGTCTGCTGGTCGGGAATTTCGGCGACGGCAGGATCAATGCCTATGACCTCGACAGCGGCCGCTGGGTCGGGCGCCTGAAGGGCATGGACCACAAGCCCGTGCATATCGACGGCCTGTGGGGCATCGCCTTCGGCAACGGCCTGCAGAACCAGCCGATCGACACGCTGTTCTTCAGCGCCGGGCCGGCCGGCGAGCAGCATGGCCTGTACGGACGGCTCGACGTGGCGCCGGGCAACGAGTACGACGACATGAACGATGCCGAGTAGCAAGGTCGGGTAGTCGGCTGGTGCGGGCGGGGCCGTATAATCTTGCAAATTTACAATAACGGCCCTCCGACCCATGCCCTTGTCTTCCGCGATCCTGCCGAGTTTCGGCGCCCTGGCCCTGGCCGTACTGCTGCTGTGGGCGCCGCCGATCCGCGGCCGGCGCGACTGGACCTGGTGCACCGGCCTGGCGCTGGTCTGCCTGGCGGGCATCGCCACCGGCAGCCTGGACTGGCGGGCGCCGCTGTTCGTGGGCGGCTTCGCGGCCCTGGCCTGGCAGGCGCGCGAGGCGCAACAGACCTGGCTGCGGACAGCCTTGCTGCTGCTGACCGGCTTGTCCGCCTTCCTGTTCGCCCTGCACCGGGTGCCGGGCTTCTTCAATCCGGTGCTGGCGGAGGGCATCGTGTTTTCCAGCGGTGCGCCGGCGCTGACCTTGCGCCTGAACTACGACACCGTGGTGGCCGGCATCGTGCTGATGGGCGTGTTCTGCCGGCCGCTCCGGACCGCAGAAGAGTGGCTGGCCATGCTGCGCCGCGCGTGGCCGGTGCCGCTCGCGACCCTGGCGGTGGTGCTGGGCGTCGGCCTCGCGCTGGGCTATGTGCTGCCGGACCTCAAGTGGACGCCGTATTCGGCGGCCTTCCTGGCGATGAACCTGCTGTTCACCTGCGTGACCGAGGAAGCCTTCTTCCGCGGCCTGCTGCTCGAACGCATGGCGGCTGCGATGCAACGCTGGCGCGCCGGCGCCGCGCTGGCACTGGTGCTCAGCGCCGTGCTGTTCGGCCTGGCGCACGCGCGTGGCGGGGCGCCGCTGGTGTTGCTGGCGACCGTTGCCGGGCTGTTCTATGGCTGGGCCTACCTGCGCGCGCGGCACATCGAGGGTGCGATCCTGACCCACTTCGTCCTCAACGCCGTGCACTTCCTGGCATTTACCTATCCGGCGCTGGCGCGCTGAGCGGCGTCCACCGTCACCAGGCGCTGGATGTCCTCGAGACGGCGGCCGCGCGTGTCGATGCCCTTGCGAGCCAGCAACACGGCGGCGGCCAGCATCGGCACGGCGATGACCAGGGCCGACAGCGAGACGTCCGCGAACAGTCCCACCACCCCGAGGCCGGCGCCGACGATGCCGCCCAGCTTGGAACTGGCGGCGATCACGCCGGAGCCGGTGGCGCGCAGGTGCACCGGATAGATCTCCGACGCGTAGGGAATCAGGGTGGCGATCACGCCGCTGGCCGAGACCAGCAGGGCGCAGGTGGCGATCGCCAGGGCGGTGGTCGAAGCGATGCCCATCCAGCCGAGCAGGAAGAAGGCCAGCAGGCTGGCGGCGCTCAAGGCGATGAAGGCGACCAGGGTCATGATCGAGCTCCAGCGGTGATAAAGCCAGATCACCAGCAGGGTGCCGGGCAGGGCGAGGAAGGCGGCGCGCGCCAGCAGGGAGGTGGCGGTGGCGGCATCCATGCCCATGGCGCGCAGGTTCATCGGCAGCCACAGCAGGAATCCGAAGTTCGCCAGCCCCCAGGCCACGCCGGCCACGCTCATGCCGATCGTCAGCGGCGCATAGCCGCCGCGCAGCAGTTCGCCGATACCGGAGCCGGCCGCCGCCGGCGCGCCGCTCGCGGCCGGGCCAGCGCCCGCATCGCGGATGCTGCCGGCGAAGCGGGCCAGCACCGCGCGTGCCTCGGCATGCAGGCCGTTACTCGCAAGAAAGCGCGGCGATTCCGGCAGCAGGCGGCTGAGCAGGATGATCACGGCGCCGGTCGGCAGGCCCAGCAGCCACAGCACGCGCCAGCTGTACGAAGGTTCCAGCAGGCTGGCGGCGCCGGCGGCCACCAGGTAGCCGGCCGAGTTGCCGATGCCGCCCAACGCCACCAGCAGCCAGCCGCGGTGGGCCGCCGGAATCATCTCGGCCATCAGGGTGAAGGTGATCGGCAGCAGGCCGCCGGCCGAGGCGCCCATCAGGAAGCACATCGCCAGGTTCCAGCCGAAGGACGGCATGGCGCCGCAGATGGCGGTGCCGATGAACATCAGGGCGGACAGGAGGATCGTGGCGCGGCGGCCGTAGCGGTCGGCGATCATGCCCCAGGCCACCGAACCGACCGTGGTGCCGGTCAGGGCGACCAGGGCCAGGAAGCCGGCATTCTGTTTGCTGAGGCTGTATTCGCTGGTCATCCCCGGCATCACGAAGCCGAGGGTGGCCGGTTTCATGACGTCGATGGTGAGGGCCACCACCAGCACCAGGACCAGGCTCCAGTGGCGGCGGTTCAGCGGAATGCCGTCCGCCACCTCGAACTGCAGGGGGGCGTGGCCGCCGCCGTGCGCGCGCAGGCGCCCGAGGCGGGGCATCAGGCCGTAGGCGGCCAGGACCAGGCCCAGTGGAATCAGCGCCATTCCGGCCAGCATCGCCGCATCCATCGGCATGCCGACCATGCGGTAGCCCATGTGGGAAGCGCAGACGAACATCGGAATGTGGGCGAGGACGCCGGCAACGATGGCGAGGGTGCCGATCCAGAAGGCGAAGGGGGAGTGAAAGGTCAGGCCGTTCTGCTTCATGGGGCTTCCGGAAGAACACAGCGGTGCGGGTGGAAGCGCCGATTATACCGACGTGCAACTGACGTATGACAACTTAATGGAGGGCCTCAAGGGGTGGCTTCGCCCAGGATGGTCTCGCGGATCCGCTTCCAGTTCGCCAGGAAGGCGCCGACCTCGGGCGCCTCGCTCTCTTTCCGCTGCAGCATGCCGGCCATGGCCCGCGTGGTGCCGCCGTTCAGGTACCAGCTGAGCGGCGGCTGGCGGGCATCACGCGTCCAGGGGTAGCGCAGTTCGACCACGCGGCCGGCGCCGCAGCCGCCCAGCAGGCGGGTGGTTTCCTCCTCGGCGGCCTGGGCGCGCGCGTTGCGGGTCTGGTAAAGGGCGTAGAAGGGAAGCGACAGCTCGGGCACCGGCGGCACGACCTTGTCGCCGGGGCGCAGGCGCGCCTGCCAGGGCATGCGCAGGCCGACCGACAGGGGGCGCGGCGCCGGGCCGGCGGCGGCATCGCGCAACTGGGCGCCCGTCGGGCAGATCCATTGCGACTGCGTGGCCGGCTCGTTTTCGATCACCAGCACCACCAGCTGTTCGAGCTTGATCACCCCCAGCGTCAGGATCTCGCGGATCATCGCGTTGAGCGTGGCCGCGCCCGAGTTCTCGAAGTAGCCGCCGTCGACCAGGTAGTCCCAGCGCTGGCCGCCGATGGTGGACACCAGCGCGGCCGGGCTGATGTAGGGAAAGCGGGCGCTGTTATGGACCGCCTGGGCCAGGGTCAGGCGGGTGGTGTCCAGCGCCTGGTCGCCCGGCGGGCGGGCGAACAGGTCGTAGGCCTGGGGCGGCAGGAAGGCCAGGTTCGACTGCAGCACCCGGCGGCCTTCGCTGGCCGAGGTGGTGTTGAACAGCAGCCGCGGCAGGCCGGCCGCGTCAGATCCGGGCGCCAGCAGGGGACGGCTGAACCAGTCGTGCGCCGGCGACAGCGGAAAGCGCTGGGCCCAGCCGCGTTGCCAGGCGCCTTCCAGCGCCAGCGAGCGGTCGCAGGCGCGGCAGGGGAAGGGCCAGAAGCGGGCCAGCAGGTCCGGATAGAGCAGGTAGCCGACCAGCGGCGCGAGGTAATCCTGGCCGAGGAAGGCTTCGACCCGGTCGGCCGTGAGGTCATAGTTCGGATCGCCCACCGCCAGCGAGCCGGCGAAGGCGGCCAGGCCCAGGCTGCCGCCGGAGACGCCGCTCATCGCATAGATGTTGGGTGCGAAGCGCTTGCCCTGGCTGCGCGCCTGGCGCTCCAGTTCCAGCAGCAGGGTGCCGGCCCAGAAGGCCGCGCGCGAGGCGCCGCCGGCCGCGGCCACCAGGTAAACCGGTTCGCCGCCATGGACTCCGCGCGCCGCCTGCCAGGCGCGGAAGTCGTCGGCCAGCGCCGGGCGCCGGACGGCCAGCGGCGGGCCGCCGTTGCGGGCCACGAAGTGGTTCTCGTTCGAGATCGAGGACAGCAGGACCGCGAACAGCGGCAGCAGGGCCAGCGAGGGCCAGCCGGCGGTTTTCGGCAGGTAGACCAGGATGATGCTGCCGAACACGGTCCAGGAGCCGAAGGCGAACAGCAGCAGGGCCGGGGCGCCGAGGAGACGCGAGGCCGTCTCCCGGCCGATGCAGACCGCCGCCAGCACCATCCCGGACACGGCGAACATCAGCAGCATCGCGGCCAGGCTGATGCGCGGCGTGCGGTGGGTGCGCGCCCAGGCCTTGTCCGCCAGCGCCTGCCGGCCCAGCCAGCGGTTCAGGAGGCGCCGGCGCCGCACCGTCAGCGCCACGAACAGGCCGGTGTACAGGGCCGGGACCAGCCAGGCGCCGGGCGGCGCGTCCGGCAGCGCGAACCAGACCGTGATCGGGACGCAGGCCAGCAGGCCGAGTCCGCGCGGCAGCCAGGTATTGGTGGCGGCGGCGAAGCGATGGCTGGCGCACTGGCCGACATTGTCGACGGCGAAGCGCTTGGCCAGCAGCAGCCGCGCGCAGTACCAGGCCGTCAGCGACCAGTAGACGAGGGCCGCGATGAAGAACCAGTAGCCGGCGTTGGCCCACACCACGTCCCTGGTCTCGTTGAAGTTGCCGAAGGCGCCCAGGGCCTCGCGCGCCTGGGGGACCATGAGCAGGATGATGTTGCCGGCGACGACCGTCAGCACCGGATAGAAATTCAGCAGCAGGGTGCGGCGCAGGAAGGTGAAGCGGGTGACATGGTTGCCGCGGCCGCGCGAGCGCCGGCGCGGAGCGGCCGGCTCGCGCAGCCGCTCCCCGCCCATGTCACGCTCCCCGACCTCCGTCCGTTCCGGCATCCTCCGTCTCCCTTCCTGTTGCCTCTCCATGATCATACGGGCAGGGCCGCCGCCGTGGAGCGTTTTCCGAGCAGTGGCTTGGGCAAGGATCAAGACGGCGACGCGCCGCTGCTGTCGGCCGGAAAGACCGGCGTCGGCCGCGCCTGCTTACGGGCGCGGCACGCGCTCGGGAGCGACAAAGGCCAGCGCTTCTTCGAAGGAACGCAGCACCATGTCGACCTGCTTTTCGACCAGCGAGGCGCTCGGCACCGGATCGATCAGCGGCAGCCGTATCGTCACCAGCATCGATTCGGGCAGGCCGGCGCGCAGGTTGGCGACAGTGGCCAGCCACTGGTCCAGCATGGCTTCGACCGGATAGGCGATGAAGACGGTCGACACCAGGTCGGCCGTGTCCGGGCCCGGGTTCTCGTTGTCGGCGATGATCGAGAAGCTGCGCGCGTCGACGCCGGCTTCGCGCAGGGCGCGCACCAGCAGTTCGCTGAGCAGGTCGTCGCGCATCGAGGCCAGGCCGACGCACAGCACGACGGAGTGGGCAGGGACGTCGAGGGCGCCCTGCCAGCGGCCCAGGCGCGCCTCGCGCATCTGGCGCAGGTGGGCGCCGACATTGGCGTCGAGCAGCGAGACGTCGCGCCGGCGCCGGCTCTTCGGCGGGCCGCCCGATTCCGGCGTCAGGGTGATGGCGACGTCGGCGATGACGGCGCGGATCCGTTCCTCCTGGATCTTTTCCATCTTGCCCGAGCGGGTGTCGCTGGCCGCCAGCACGATGCCCGGCAGCAGGATGTGGTCGCAGTAGCGCGCGAAGCTGGAGCGCTCCAGGTAGGCATGGGCGTCGTGGATGATGGCGCCGATGTCGCCGGCCAGCACGCGCTGGTAGAAGCGCTGGGCGCCCGTGACGGCCGGGGCGTCGCCGAGCAGGATGGTGACCGGCTCCAGGGTGCGGACGTGGCGGCCGGCCACCACCAGGCACAGGGTGAGCGGGGTCGACAGCAGCAGCCCGACCGGGCCCCACATCGCGCCCCAGAACAGGGCCGACACGATCACGGCCAGCGGCGACAGGCCCGAGCTGTGGCCGTAGACTTTCGGTTCGATGATGTTGGCCACCACCAGTTCGAGGGCGACGAACAGCACCATCACCGACAGGGCCAGGGTCCAGCCGGGGTCGATGGCGGCCACGAACACCGCGATCACGGCGCCGGCCGCCATGATGCCGAGATAGGGAACGAAGCGCAGCAGGCCGCTGAGCGCACCCCACAGCGCCGCGTGCGGCACGCTGAGCGCCCACAGCACCACGCCGATCAGGGCGCCGAAGGTGATGTTGACGATGAATTGCGAGAAGAAGAAGCGCGAGACGCCCTGGGCCGCATCGGCGAGGGCCTGGATCGTGCGGCTGGTCTCGGTCTGGCCGCCGAGCCGGATCAGGCGGTCGCGCAGCGATTCATGCTCCAGCGACATGAAAATCAGCAGCACCAGCACCAGGCCGGCCTCGCCGATCGGGCCCCAGGCCAGCGAGAACAGGCGGGTCAGTGCGCCGGTGGTGGTCAGGCGCGGGGCGCGGATCTCGACCGGGATCGGCTGGGTCGGGCTGATGGTGATCGTGGTCATGCCGCGCTTGCCGGTGGCGGTCGTGCCGCCCGACGGCGCCACCGCGCTCAGTTCGGCCTCGATGCGGGCGAAAGGCCGCTCGGCGATTTCGCGCACGGCGGCCACCTTGGTGCGCATTGCCGCACGGTACTTCGGCAGGTCGCCGGTGACGGCCACCAACTGGAAGGCCAGCACGATGCCGACCCCGACCAGGCAGGTGGTGGCGAGCAGCACCGACAGTGCCGTCGCCGGCACCTGGGGCAGGCCGGCGCGGCGCATGCTGCGGATCAGCGGCGCGATCACCAGGCTGAGGATGGAAGCGAGGGCGATCGGTTCGAGAACGTCGCGGCCGACGTATAGCAGGCCCAGGCCACAGGTGACGGTGATCAGGGAGCCGGCATTCAGGTGCTTGAACAGGGAGAGATCGCGCATTCGCGTGCTGCGTGCGGAATAGAAATCTATCCCGAGAAAACGTAAAACCAGCAATGTAGCGCAAAAACGTGAAGGCGATCAATTTTATGCTGGTTTTCGCCTCCCGTTCAGCCCTGTGACCGCGATTTTCAAGTGCCTTGATCGATGCTGGCGGTCTGCAGCGGCGCCAGCGCCGGTCCTTCCAGCACCCGGCCGTCGGGCGCGAAACGGCTGCCGTGGCAGCTGCAGTCCCAGCTGGTCTCGGCGCCGTTCCACTTGATCTCGCAGCCCATGTGCGAGCACTTGCCGGCCACCGCCTGCAGCCGGCCGTCCTGGGAGCGATAGACCGCCACCGGCTTGCCGTCGACCTCGATCTTGCGGCTCCGGCAGGGCGGCAGGTCGGCCAGCTTGCCGACCTCGCCGGCGCCGAGCGCCACCGCCTGGTCCGGGCTGGCGGGGCCGGTGCTTTCCCTTTCGAAGCCCCTGGGCCGCTTGTCCCCGGCCAGGCGCTCGACCGCGTACAGGTCGCGCCAGGGCGTGCCGCGGCCGAGGATCTCGTCGGCCAGCATCATGCCGGCCAGGGTGCCGTAGGTCAGGCCGTCGCCCGAGAAGCCGGTCGCGACATAGGTGTTCTCCGCATCGACGTTGCGGCCGATATAGGGCAGCTTGTCCTTGGCGCGGTAGCGCTGGGCCGACCAGCGGTATTCGACCGGCCCGATCGGAAAGTGGTCGCGCGCGAACAGTTCCAGCTGCTGGAAGCGCTCGGCGCCGACTTCCTGCTCGCCCAGCTTGTGGGCGCTGCCGATCACCACCAGGTAGCTGCGGCCGTGCTCGGTGAAGGCGCGCACCGAATGCCGCTCCCGGCCGATGCACCAGTAGGCGCCGGGTTCCGGCACGCTGTCGTGCAGCGGTGCGGCGATGCCGTATTCGCGCACCACCTCCAGCTGCGACTGCACCAGGTGGATGCCGACCGGCGTATGGGTGGCGATCACGATATGCTGGCAGGCGACCTTGCCGTGCTCGGTGTGGACCACGGCAGGCGCATCGTCGATGGCGGTGACGCGGGTGTTCTCGAAGATCAGGCAATCCTCGCCACCGATACGCTGGGCCAGTTGCCGCACGTACGCCAGTGGCTGGAACTGGGCCTGGTCCTCGACCCGCAGGGTTTTCAACGCCGTGTCGATCGGCAGCGGGGCGTCGTCGCGCAGGTCGGCATGCAGGCGCGCACGCATCGCCGCCAGCGCTTCCTTCTCGATGTCGCCCACATGGGCGGCATCGACGCCGATCAGGTGCCAGGGCACGCGCTGGAAACCGCAGTCCAGTTTCAGGCGGCCGACCGTGGCCTCGATCAGGTCGATGGCGGCCGAGCGCGACTCCACTACCCGGCGCATGGTTTCAAGGCCATGCAGCTCTTCCAGCGTGTGCAGGCCGAGGTCGACGGTGGCGTAGAGGTTGCCGGTCGAGTTGCCGGTGTTGGCGTCGCCGGCCTTGCTGGCGTCGAGTACGGCGACCCGCTTGCCGGCCTGGACCAGAAGCATGGCGGCGGTCAGGCCGGTGATGCCGGCGCCGACGATGGCGACGTCGACTTTCAGGTCGGTTTGCAGGGTCGGCAGGCAGGCGGTCTTGGCCGCCGTGCCTTTCCAGAGCGATGAGGTATCCATAGGGGGCGCCTTTCTGTCGTTGTCGGTCTGCGTACGGCCAGCCGCGGGGCTGGCCGCGTTCGGCTCATGATCCCAAGAACCGGCATGCCGCGGCGCAGCGTTGACGAACGTAAACGAAAGAAGATGCCCGCCGGCGCAGCCTTCAGCGCGCCACGATCAGGCGCAGGCCGAGTGCGATGAAGATGGCGCCGGCAAGCCGGTCCATCCACATGCCGGCGCGCGGGCGGCGCGTCAGCCAGGTGCCGACCGTGCCGGAGAAGAAGCCCAGCAGGCCGAACAGGACTGCGGCCTGCGCCGTGAACGTCAGGCCGAGCAGGGCGGTCTGCAGGTTGGCGTCGCCGCGCTGGGCCACCACGAACTGCGGCAGGAAGGACAGGAAAAACAGCGCCACCTTCGGATTGATGGCGTTCGCGAACACGCCGCGGAAGAACAGGGTGCGCGCGGATTCGGTCACACCCTCGGCGCGGCTGGCGGCGGCGGCGCCGCGGCTGCGGATGGCGTTGAAACCCATCCATGCCAGGTAGAGGCCGCCGCATACCTTCAAGGTCGTGAAGGCCAGCGGCGAGGCTGCGATCAGGGCACTGACACCGATCACCGCGAGCAGGGTATGGCTCAGGCAGCCGAGCGCGCAGCCGAGGCCGAAGGCCATCCCGCGCATGCGGCCCTTGGCCATGCCGATGCCGAGGACCATCATATTGTCGGGCCCCGGAGACAGGGTCAACAGGATGGCGGCGGCCAGGAAAGCGAGCAATTGTTCGGGTGTCAGCATGCGCGCATCTTACACTTCGTTGACATAGTGCACTAGTCCCGGTCCAAGGTTGCGCCACTGGGCGGCCTCGATGGTGTACAGTGGCAATTTTGCAACATCTGTTAATTCTTTCCACTGCATGCGACCAAGCAAACGCCACCGGCCAGTCCGCCACGCCACCGAGAGGCTGCTGGGCACCCTGCTTGCGGGCGGCTGGGCGGCGGGACTCAGCTATCGCCTGGGCGGTCACGGCAGCCTGGGCGTGAGCCGCTACGAGCTCGAGCTGGGACCCGAGCGGCGGCTGCCGCGTCCCTTGAAGATCGGCTTCGCCTCGGATTTCCACGCCGGCCCGACCACCCATCCGGCCTTGTTCGACGTGCTGCTGGAGCGGATTCGGCACGAAGGTCCGGACGTGCTGCTGCTGGGCGGCGACTATATTTCCTTCGACGCCGCCAACATCGGCCAGCTGCGCGGCTTCCTGCGGCAAGCGACGGCGCCGCTCGGCACCTATGCCGTGCTGGGCAACCACGACGTCTGGAACGGCAGCGCCGAGGTGGCCGCGGTGCTGGCCGAGGCCGGCATCGAGGTGCTGGTCAACCGGAATATCGCGCTGCCGGCGCCTTTCGGGTCGGTCAGCATCTGCGGCATCGACGATCCGTGGACCGGCGCGCCTTCGGCCGGGGCCACCTTCGCCGGCGCCGGCCCGGTGCGGATCTATCTGATGCATTCCCCGGACGGCCTGTGGTGCCTGCAAGGCCAGCGTTTCGACCTCGGTTTTGCCGGCCACACCCACGGCGGGCAGGTGGTACGCCGCAATGGCGAACCGCTGAAGCGTCCCAGCGGTCCCTATTCGCGGGAATACGGCCATGGACGCTTCGAGATCGCGGGCAACGGCCCCCTGTTCGTCAGCCGCGGCATCGGCTGCGCCGGCATTCCGTTGCGCGTTCGCGCCGATCCGGAGCTCGTCATCTGCACTTTGCGCTAAAAATTCTTCCCGAATTAACCGTTTTTCGGGCAAGGGCGTACTCTATCGATTGATTTTTGAGTAATATGGCGTGCCGCTTACGCTGCTGCCGAGCGGCAACCATGCCCGCGGAGGAGACATCCAATATAAAAGGGCCTGGGGACTATCTACTATCGATTGGAGAATGCAGTGAGTCTTTTTAGAACCAAGAATCTCGACCACATGGTCGCCGCCGCGGGCAAGCCCAGCGGACTGAAGAAGGTGCTGGGCCCCTTCGACCTGATCCTGATGGGGATCGGGGCGATCGTCGGTACCGGTATCTTCGTGCTGACCGGCACCGGCGCCCTGACCGCCGGTCCGGCACTGACGCTGTCCTTCGTCGTCTCGGCCATCGCCTGCGGTTTCGCCGCCCTCTGCTATGCCGAGTTCGCATCGACGGTGCCGGTGGCCGGTTCGATCTATACCTACAGCTATGTGGTGCTGGGCGAACTGGTGGCCTGGATGATCGGTTGGGACTTGCTGCTGGAATACGGCCTGGCGACCTCGGCGGTGTCGGTTGGCTGGTCGGGCTATTTCCAATCCCTGATCGGCGGCTTCGGCATCGAGATTCCGAAAGCCTTGTCGGCGGCACCGGGCGCGCTGCCCGGCGTCAGCACCATCATGAACCTGCCGGCGCTGCTGATCATGCTGGTGCTGACCGCCATGCTGTCCTGGGGCGTGCGTGAGTCGGCCCGCGTCAACAACGTGATGGTCGTCATCAAGATCTCGGTCGTGCTGCTGTTTATCCTGGTCGGCTTCAAGCACGTGACCCCGGCCAACTGGCATCCCTTCATGCCCTTCGGCGTGTCGGGTGTGATGAGTGCCGCCGCCGTGGTGTTCTTCGCCTTCATCGGCTTCGACGCCGTGACCTCGGCCGCCGAGGAAGTCAAGAACCCGACCCGCGACCTGCCGATCGGCATCATCGGTTCGCTGGCCATCTGCACCATCCTGTATGTGATCGTGTCGGCCATCATGACCGGCATCGTGCCGTTCAAGCTGTTCGAAGGCATCGACCACCCGGTCTCGCTGGCCCTGCAGCACGCCGGCGAAAACTGGTTCGCCGGCTTCGTCGACCTCGGCGCCATCCTCGGCATGACCACCGTCATCCTGGTGATGGCCTTCGGCCAGACCCGTATCGTGTACGCGATGTCGCGCGACGGCCTGCTGCCGGCCAAGCTGTCGACCGTGCATCCGAAATTCGGCACCCCGTTCTTCGCGACCTGGGTGGTCGGCATCCTGTTCGGCCTGATCGCTGCCTTCGTGCCGCTGAACGTGCTGGCCGAGCTGGTCAACATCGGCACCCTGGCCGCCTTCTGCCTGGTATCGGTGGCCGTGATCGTGCTGCGCAAGAAGCGTCCGGACCTGAAGCGCGCCTTCCGCTGCCCGGGCGTGCCGGTGATTCCGGCGATCGCCGTGATCTTCTGCCTGGCGCTGATGAGCTTCCTGAGCCTCATCACCTGGATCGCCTTCGGGATCTGGCTGGCGATCGGCCTGCTGGTCTACTTCGGCTACGCACGCAGCCGTTCTCTGCTGCATGGCGTGACCCAGTAAGGGGCAGCGCCATCCTTTAGTATTGCCCGATCGGGGCGCCGCGGCTCCTGCTGCGGCGCCCCGATCGCTTTCCGAAGTTCCTTTTGGAAATTCGTGAAATTTTTGTAATCCCTGTCCGACATTCAGGTAAGCCGACAACCGATTACGTGCGCGCCGGGCGCTACGGATAATCTTGGTAGAACATTTACCAATAGATTGTCTATGACCACCACCTATGCCATGGAGTCGCCCGAGCTGGAATCCGCGCCACGAGCGCGGGCAGGCCAGGCGCTTGCAAGCTCGAAAGCCCTGTATTTCTCCCTCCTGGACAAGCCGGAGGCGGCCGCCGCCAGGTCGCGCGACTACCTGCAGGCCCAGATCGAGGCCGCGCGCCTGGAACCCTGCGACCTGCCGGACGGCTTGTGGGAGCTGCCCGGCTGGATCCAGGGCCGCGCCGAATCGGCGGGCATCGCCTATCGCGAATACCTGAGCGCCCGCAAGAACGGCGCGCCGCGCCGCTACTTCGGCAGCAAATCGCATGCGCTGTACTTCCTGAAGGGCGTCGCGCCGACCAAGCTGGTCGACGGCGCCTGGCTCTACGGTACCCTGCCGCGCTGGGAAAATCCGGATTTCCACCCCCTCATCAAGACCTATCTCGAAGAGCTGGGCGACGGCGCGCCCGACAAGAACCACGTGACCCTGTACCGCCGCTTGCTGGCCACCCATGGCTGCGAGCATTGGGAAAGCCTGTCGGAAAGCCATTTCGTGCAGGGCGCGATCCAGCTGGCCCTGGCCTGCAACGCCGACCGCTTCCTGCCCGAGGTCGTGGGCTACAACCTCGGCTACGAGCAGCTGCCGCTGCACCTGCTGATCACGTCCTACGAGCTGAACGAACTGGGCATCGACCCGTATTACTTCACCTTGCACGTTACCGTCGACAACGCCGGCAGCGGCCATGCGCACAAGGCGGTGCAGGCGCTCCGTCACCTGATGGCGCAGTCCGGCGACCCGGCCGACTTCTTCCGCCGCGTGCTGGACGGCTACCGGCTGAACGAACTCGGCGCCTGCACCACCTCGGTGATCGCCGCCTTCGATCTGGAAGCGGAGCTGGTCGAGATCTTCACGGCCAAGGCCGCGGTCGGCCGCAACATGCATTCGGATTACTGCCGCGTCGCCGGCCGCTCGATCAACGACTGGCTCGGCGAGCCCAGGCAGATCCCGGCCTTCCTGGCGGCGCTGGAAAGCGCCGGCTGGATCAAGCGCGGCGAGGACGTCGAGAACAGCCGCTTCTGGCGCCTGATCCAGGGCGAACGCGCCGAGATGTTCGGCGTCTTCACCAGCTACGAACAGCAGGTGCTGCGCGACTGGATCCAGACCCCGCGCGATGCCGACGCCTCCCAGCGCACCACGCGCGTGCTGAGCCACCGCGCGCGCCAGCGCACCCTCGACACCCTGACCCAGCACGCCGGCAAGAGCGGCTATCCGGAGCGCGGCCTGATCCGCCGCCATGCGGCCGGCGCCCTGCAGGGCGATGCCGAGTTGCGCGAACTGGAAGAGAAGGTAGCCGGCGCCGCTTCCAAGCCGGAAGCGATGGCCATGCTGGCGCGCCTGATGTCGCCGTCCGTGCATCACACGGCCATCGGCCTGATGGCGACCCGCATGTATTCGCAACTGCTGGACGCATAGCGGCAAGGGCAGGACGGAAGCAAGACCCGACGGCGCGGAAGGGATGCCTCTCTTCCGCGCCGCCGTGCGATCAGCCTTACAAGGACCTACACGTGCAAATTCTCGAACAACGATTCCTGCGTGGCCCGAACATCCATGCGGATACCCCCTGCCTGCTGTCCGTGCTCGACCTCGGCGACCTGTACGGCGTCTCCACGCGCGACATCCCGCGGTTCAGCGAAGCCCTGCTGAACCTGCTGCCTTCGCTGGCCGAGCACCTGGTGCCGATCGGCCAGCCGGGCGGCTTCGCCCAGCGCCTGCGCGAGGGCACCTACCTGGCGCGCGTGGTCGAACACGTGACCCTCGGCCTGCAATGCCTGGCCGGCGCTCCGGCCAGCTTCGGCCGCACCCGCCCGGTGGCCGGCACACCTGGCCAGTACCGGGTGGTGTGCGCCTACCAGATCGAGAAGGTGGCGCAGCCGGCCTTCCAGCTGGCGGTGGACATCGTCGACGCGCTGGCCCACGGCCATGACTTCAACGACCTGGCGGCACGCCTGGAAGAACTGCGCGAGCTGGCCGAGCACTACGCGATCGGCACCAGTACCGCCGCCGTGCTGGCGGCCGCCCACGAGCGCGGCATCCCGGTCCAGCGCATCACCGAGGACGCCAACCTGTTCCAGCTCGGCTGGGGCGTCAAGCAGAAGCGCATCCAGGCCACCATCACCGGCGACACCAGCAATATCGCGGTGCGCATCGCCGGCGACAAGCAGCTCACCAAGCAGCTCTTGACGGAAGCCGGCGTGCCGGTGCCGGAAGGCGAGACCGTCGACACCATCGACGACGCCCTGCGCGTGGCGCGCAAGCTGGCGGTGCCGGTCACCGTCAAGCCGCTCGACGCCAACCAGGGCAAGGGCGTGACGGTCGACTGCCGCACGCCGGAAGAAGTCGAGCAGGCCTATGCCTTCGCCCGCAAGTTCGGACGCCGCATCATCGTCGAACGCAGCATCGAAGGCCGCGACTACCGCGTGTTCGTGGCCGCCGGCCGCGTCGCCGCGGCTTCCTGCCGCCGTCCGGCCCATGTGGTGGGCGACGGCCGGCACACGATTCGCGAGCTGGTCGAGATCGAGAACCGCAACCCGGCGCGCGGCGCGGGGCACACCAACATCCTGACCCGGATCGCGCTCGACGCGCATGCCGAGGACGTCCTGCGCAAACAGGGCCAAGCGCCGGATACCATCCCCGCCGAGGGTGTGGCGGTCGAGCTGCGCGGGAATGCCAACCTGTCGACCGGCGGTACCGCCGAGGACGTGACCGAGCTGCTGCCGGAATCGACGCGCCAGATCTGCGTGCGCGCAGCAGGCAAGATTGGCCTGGACGTGGCCGGCATCGACATCGTCTGCCGCGACATCAGCCAGCCGCTGGCGGCCCAGGGCGGCGCCGTGATCGAAGTGAACGCCGCGCCGGGCATCCGCATGCACCAGTATCCGAGCAGCGGCGAGCCGCGCGACGCCGGCGGCGCGATCGTCGAAGGCCTGATGGGCAACTCGGACGGCCGCATCCCGATCATCGCCTGCACCGGCACCAACGGCAAGACCACCACCACGCTGCTGATCGCCCACGCCACGCGCCTGGCCGGGCGCGTGACCGGCGCCACCACCACCCACGGTGTCTACATCGACGGCAAGCAGATCACCAAGGGCGACTGCACCGGCTACTGGTCGGCGCGCACCGTGCTGGCCGCGCCGGAAGTCGAGATCGCGGTGCTGGAGACGGCACGCGGCGGCATCCTCAAGCGCGGCCTGGCCTTCGACTACTGCGACGTCGGCATCTGCCTGAACGTCTCGCCCGACCACCTGGGCCTGGACGGCGTCGACAGCATCGAAGACCTGGCCCAGGTGAAGGCCGTGGTGCCACTGTCCGCCACCCGCGCCGCCGTGCTGAACGCCGAAGATCCGCTGTGTGTGGCGATGGCGCGCCGCGTGCGCCCCGACGTGGAGCTGGTCTATTTCGCCATGAATCCGGAAGCCCCGGTCTTGCTGCGCCACCTGGAAGAGGGCGGCCGCGCCGCCTATTTGCAGGACAATGCCATCGTGCTCGCCGACGCCAATGTGCACCAGGAGCTGCTGCGGGTCGAGAGCATGCCGATCTCGATGGGCGGCCGCGCGCGCTACAACATCGCCAACGCCCTGGCAGCCAGCGCGGCGCTGATGGCGGCCGGTTTCAGCAACCTGCAGATCGCCACCGGCCTCTCCACCTTCGTCAGCGACGGCAAAACCAACCCGCTGCGCACCAATGTGTTCGAGGTGCGCGGCGTCACCGTGATCGTCGACTACGCCCACAATCCGGCCGCCTACGCCGCCCTGGCCGAGATGGCGCGCTCGCTGCTGCCCGGCCAGCTGGTCGGCATCGTCACCGCACCGGGCGACCGCCGCGACGCCGACCTGCTCGAAGTCGGCCGCGTCTGCGCAGGGCGCTTCGACGAACTCGTGGTCTACGAATCGTCCAGCCGCGGCCGCGCCTACGGCGGCGCCGTCGACCTGATCCTGGAGGGCGCGGAAGAGGTGGTCGGCAAGACCGATACCCTGCACCGCGAGCTGGAGGTGGGGGCGGCGATCCGCCTCGGGATGTCGCTGTGCGGGCGCGGGGACGTGCTGGTGTTTGCCTGCGGGTCCTCGCTGCAGGTGTTCGTGGATGCGATCCGGGAGATGGATCCGGAGAGTGCGGAGCGGATTGCGGGACAGGTGGGGTGAGAGACCTGCGCTGGAACGACGAACGGGCCTCAGGGCCCGTTTTCCATTGGTGGCTTGCTACACTGACTCGGTTTCAATCCGCCGAGCCACCTCCGGCGAAGTCGGCCGTATCGCCTCCAGCAACTCGCTGATATCCGAGCCGCAGCCGAACACCAGCACGTCGCCCTTCTCGCAGCGCGCCAGGCCCGCCCGGATCGCGTCAATCACGTCGAGCTCCACGCGCAGGTGGTCTTCCTCGAACTTCGCCAGGCGGATTCCTTCGGCCAGCCTGGCCGCCACGGCGCCGGCGGCGCGGCCGCGGTTCTCGGTTTCGTAGACCACCAGTGCGTCGAAGCCGGCGGCGCAGGTGGCGCCGATGTCGACCAGGTCGGCGTCGCGGCGGTCGCCCGGGGCGGCCACCACGCCGACCAGGCGGCCCGGCGTCATCGCGCGCGCGGTCTCGGCCAGGGCCGCATAGGCTGCCGTGTTGTGGGCGTAATCGAAGATCACGGTGACGCCGTCGACGTCGAACAGGTTCGAGCGCAGCGGGTTGTGCTTCCAGTCGGAGACGAAGCTGCGCAGGCCGTCGGCGATCTCCAGGTTCCCGAAGCCGCTTGCCGCCAGTGCCGCGACGGCCGCCAGGCTGTTGGCGATGTTGTAGCGGGCCGCGCCCTTCAGCGTGACGGGCATCTGGCGCACGTCGACGATGGCCTCGTGACGGGCGCCGTTGGCCATCACGATGGTATTGTCTTCCAGGTAGACCGCGCGGCCGCCGTGGTCAAGGTGGCGCAGCAGGCAGGGGTTGTCGGCGTCCAGCGAGAAGTAGAGCAGTTCGACGCCGTCCGCCAGGGTCGCGGCCATCGCCACGCAATGGTCGTCCTCGGCGTTCAGCACCACCGCGCGCGAGGCGCGCTGGGCCACCACGGCCTTGACTTTGGCGAGCTCCTCGACCGAGTCGATGCCGTCCAGGCCCAGGTGGTCCGCCGACACGTTCAGCACCACCGACACATCGCATCGGTCGTAGGCCAGGCCGCGCTTGAGGATGCCGCCGCGCGCCGTCTCCAGCACCGCGAAGTCGACGTCCGGCGAGCTCAGGACGCTGCGCGCCGAGCAGTAGCCGGTGCAATCGCCCTTGACGATCCGCTGGCCGTCGACGAACACGCCTTCGGTGGTGGCGGCCCCGGCGCGCAGGCCTGCCATGCGGACGGCGTGGGCGATCAGCAGGGTGGTCGTGGTCTTGCCGTTGGTGCCGGTGACGGCCACCACGGGAATGCGGCCGTCGTCTTCGCCGAACAGGGCCTCGACGATGGCGGCGCCGGCGTCGCGCGGCGTGCCCCGGCTCGGATACTGGTGCATGCGGATGCCTGGCGCCGCGTTCACTTCGATGATGCCGCCGCGCTGCTCGCGCAGCGGTTGCGAAATATCCTCGCACACGATGTCGATGCCGGCCACGTCGAGGCCGATGGTGCGGGCGGCGCGGATGCAGATGTCGCGGGTCTCTTCCGGCAGCAGGTCGGTCACGTCCTCGGCGGTGCCGCCGGTGGAGAGATTCGCGTTGCCGCGCAGTTCGACACAGGTGTCTTCCGCCGGTACCGAATCAAGATCATAGCCCTGCCTCGCCAATATCTGGAGGGCGATCTCGTCGAGCGGGATGTTGGTCAGGATGTTGGTGTGACCGTCGCCGCGCGCGGGGTTGCGGTTCTCGATCTCGACCAGCTCCCGGATGGAATGCACGCCGTCGCCGGTCACGTGCGGCGGGCGGCGCCAGGACGCGGCCGCGATCTTGCTGCCGGTGACCAGCACGCGGTAGTCGCGCCCGCGCAGGAATTCCTCGACGATCACGCGGCGGCCATGTCTGCGCGCGAACTCGAAGGCGCGCTCGACTTCTTCCGGCGTGGCGCAGGCCGTGGTCACGCCCTTGCCCTGGTTGGCATCGAGCGGTTTCACGGTAACGCTGCCACCGTTCCTGCACAGCCTGTGCGCCACGCGCTGGGCCTCGGCCAGGGTGCTGACGGTGTCGCCGGCCGGGACCGGGCAGCCGGCCTGGTCGAGGAGCAGCTTGGTGAGCTGCTTGTCGCTGGCGATGCCGACCGCGATGTTATTGGTGGCGCCGGTGATGGTCGCCTGCAGGCGCTTCTGCCTGCTGCCCCAGCCCAGCTGGAACAGGTTCGCCTGGTCGGTCAGGCGCAGGCTCGGGATGCCGCGCTTGCGGGCGGCGTCGACCACGGCGCCGGTACTGGTGCCGATTGCGTAGTCTTGCGCGATTTCCTGCAGTTCCTTCAGTGCGGCGCCGAGCTCGTATTCCTGGTGCGCGGCGACCGCGCGTATCAGCTCGCGGGCAGTGCGCAGGGCGGCGCCGGCAAGCTGTTCGATGGTATAGCCGCAGACCACACGCAGTTTTTCCGCTTGCGCGGGAACAGGCATGCTGGCGCTGAAACCGGAGGCGGCGCCAGCCAGTCGTTGCAGCTCCATCATCACCGGCTCCAGGGCTTCGGCGGGAGAGGCGCAGTCGGCCAGGCGGGCTGCCGCTTCGGGGCATATGCCGGGCAGCAGGGCCAGCAAGCGGGCCCCGAGGCCAGCGGTGTGGGAATGCTTGCCATCTTCGCCGGTGTCGACGACGGCCATCAGGCAGGGTGTGGCGGCGTACAGATTGGGGCCGCGCAAAAAGCGTTGTTCGATGATTCTCATGAGAGCGGATTCGGTTTAGTTACATTTTCCAGAAACTCGAGCAGCGGACGGGGAATGCGCTGTTCCTCGTCCTCGTCGTCGTCGTCCGGCAGGCGGAACTTGCTGCCCGCCGGTAGCAGGTGCAGGCGTACGTCGATCAGTTCGGGGGTCTCGTGGTCCGAGATCTCGGCGATATTGGTGCTCATGTTGCGGCCGTCGACGATGGTGACCGCGCCTTCGCCCAGTACTTCGATGCCGACCCCGCGTTCGATGATCAGGGCGGTATCCTCGTCGATCCCGATACCCAGCAAATACGGATTCTGGGCCACCACCGACAGCAGGCGCGAGAGACGCTGGCGCTCCGAGAAGTGCTGGTCGACGACGACCCTGTGCAGGAAGCCGAGGCCGGCGCCCAGGCTCACCGAGCCCTTCTCGGGGTGCAGTTCGGCGCGGCCCTGGGCCAGCATGTGGCCCGACATCGCCGAGGCGCCGGCGCTGGTGCCGCCGATGCAGGCGCCGCGCAGCTTGAGGGCGGCATGCATCTCGGTGTCGAGGGCGGTGCCGCCGATGATGGCCAGCAGGCGCTTCTGGTCGCCGCCGGTCATGAAGATGCCGGTGGCGTCGCGGATGTCCTTGATGTGCTCGTGGTCGTTGGCGCTCTGGCGGCTCTGCAGGTGCAGGTGTACGCGGTTCTTCACGCCGAGTTCGCCGAAGGCCTGGTCATAGATTTCCCACATTTCGCCGGCGACCGAGCTGGCGGCCGAGATCACGACGATCTTCGCGTCCTTGCCCCCCGCAAGCTCGACGAATCTGCACAGGATTTCCTTGTCGTGCTGGCGGTCTTCATGACCGCCGATGATCACCAGATGGCCGTGGCTTTCGCGCACCTGGCGCTCCTGTTCCTGTTGTTGCGGCGTTTGTTCTCGTGGCGTCATGGGTTCGCTGCTTCCCGGTTCTTGATGCTCAGTTGCCGATTCGTGCCCGCGGCATGTCGCGGTTGCTGAAGGCGCCGGCTTCGGTGCGGCTGACCGCGATCAGGCCGACGTCGACGTCCTTGTCGAACAGTTCGATACCGCGCCTGAGTGCCTGCTCGAGCGGCATGCCGTCCTCGATCCAGGTGTAGACGCGGTGCGCCAGCAGGTGGCGCACGATGTATTCGCCGATGCCGGTGGCGGCTACCGCCCCGGCCGGGCCGGCGTAGAAACCGCTGCCGACGATGGGGGTATCGCCCACGCGGCCCAGCAGCGAAGGGGCCGAGCCGCCGGTGGAGGCGGCCACGCCGAAGTGGCCGTCGGGCGCGCGCACCACGGCGCCGACAGTGTCGCAGGCGGCGCCCGGCGGCAGGTCCGGCGCGCTCCGGTAGTTCCAGAAGCGCAGGAAGGCCTGGTTGTCGACCCCAGGCATGGCCGGGGCGGTCCCGGCCAGGGCCTCGCGCACCTGGCGGTGCTGTTCGCGCTGGTGTTCGGAGATCGTGTTCCAGAGCGGATGGCGGATGGCGGCGGCGAAGCGGTCGGCGCCGTCGCCGGCCAGGAACCAGTGCGGGGTATCGGCCACCGCGCGCGCCAGCAGCACCGGGTTCTCGATGCCGCGCACGCAGGCGACCGCACCCAGGCGGCCGCGGGTATCCATCACCGATGCATCCATCTCGACGGTCTCGCCGTCCAGGCACAGCACCGAACCGCGGCCGGCGTTGAAACGGCCGTCATCCTCGAGGACGGTGACGGCGGCGATGGCGGCTTCGAGTGCATCGCCGCTGATGCCGAGCTCTTCGACGGCGCGCTGGGCGGCGCGCTCGCAACCGTCCTTGTATTCGGGCTTGCCGCCGGCGCCGCCGTGGACGACGATGGCATGGCTTCCTTGGCTTAGGGACATTCTTCTTCTCCAAAATGATGCAATGCCGCGCTAGGCTTCAGCGCGGCATTCGAATGTGCACATTATGCAAATGATGCCGAAATTGAAACATCGGTGCCGGGGCCGTGTGAATGTAAGAGCCCGCTGACAAGGATTCGTGAAGACGGACAGGAAGGGATCAGTGCAGGGCGGAAACCTGGCGCAGGGCCTGGCGCAGTTCGCGGGCGACCTGGCGGCGCTTGGCTTCATTGACGAAGCGGCCCACTTCGATCCGCACGCCGCGCGACTCGAGGGTGATCAGGGGGCGCCGGGCGCCGGCGGGCGGCAGCTCGGTGGGCGGCAGGACGCGCGTCCGGAGCGGATCGAGGCGCGCCTGGCTGCGGACGTTCGCCTGCACGCATTCGATCAGCAGGCAGCTGGTGGACAGGGAGATGCGTTCGCGGTCGAGGGCGTGGCGGGCATACAGGACCAGGGCCAGGCCCACGCAGGCCAGTTCGAGCAGCGAGAAGGCCAGCACGATCCAGACCCCGCGCAGGAAGAAGGCGAGGGCGACGGCCAGCGAGATGGTGCACAGCACGGCATAGGCGCGCGCCACCTGGCGGGGCGTCATCGAACAATTGCGCTGCAGTGTCCACTCGAACCACATTCATTTCACCATCGGCGGCGTCTCGAAGGTATGGAAGGGTGCCGGGCTGGGCACCGTCCACTCCAGCCCTTCCGCGCCATCCCAGGGCCTGGCAGGCGCCGGTGCAGCGAATTCCAGAAGTGAAACCTGGCGCGCCACTCGTTGACCATATGCCCGGTCCACTTCGGCACCCGGTAATAATAGCCGGAGAACATGCAAAACAGCGATCCGGCTACCAGCACGTAGTGGAAATGGCCGACCACGTAATAGGTGTCCCGGACCTGGATGTCGATCGGCGCGACCGACAGGATCAGCCCGGAAAGGCCGCCGATCGTGAACACCCACAGGAAGCCGGCCGCGAACAGCATCGCCGGCTCGAAGGTGAGCGAGCCCTTCCACATGGTCGCGACCCAGTTGAACACCTTCACCCCGGTCGGGTTCGCGACCAGCATGGTGGCGTACATGAAGAACAGCTGGGCCGTGACCGGCATCCCGGTGGTGAACATGTGGTGGGCCCAGACGATGAAGGAGATGATGGCGATCGCCGCCGTGGCGTAGACCATCGAGGCATGGCCGGACAGGGGCTTGCGCGAGAAGTCCGGAATGACCTGGGAAGTGATCCCGGAGCCGGGCAGGATCATGATGCAGACCTCGGGATGGCCGAAGAACCGGAATACGTGCTGGAACATCAGCGGACCGCCGCCGCCGGCCGCGATGAAGAGGGTGGTGCCGAGGCAGGCGGTGATCAGCCAGGTCCAGCAGCACACCGGCAGCGCGCACGATCGCAGCGTGTGGCGGGCTTGATACATCCGGCGCCCGATTGCGGCTTGTGGAACTTCCGCGGCGGCGGGAGACTCGCCGGCCCCGGCCGAGTTCTGGTAACATCTCGCCCCTTCCCTTGCTCCTCTTCCAGATAGGCTTCCATGGCGAACGCTTGCGGCGTCGATTTCGGCACCTCCAATTCCACCGTCGGCTGGGTCCGCCCCGGCCATCCCAGCCTGCTGGCCCTCGAGGACGGCAAGCCGACCCTGCCGTCGGTCGTGTTCTTCAATGCCGACGACGAACAGGTGCGCTACGGCCGCGCCGCCCTGGCCGACTACCTGGAGGGCTACGAGGGCCGCCTGATGCGCTCGCTGAAAAGCCTGCTCGGCACCAGCCTGATGGATGGCCAGACCGAAGTCGCCGGGCGCGCCTTGCCATTCCGTCAACTGCTGTCCCATTTCATCGGCGAGCTGCGCCGTCGCGCCCAGCAGCAGGCCGGGCGCGAATTCACCAGCGCCGTGTTCGGCCGCCCGGTGTACTTCGTCGACGACGATCCGCAGGCCGACCGCCTGGCCGAGGACACCCTGGCCGAGATCGCGCGCGCGGCCGGTTTCCGCGAGATCGGCTTCCAGTACGAACCGATCGCCGCCGCCTTCGACTACGAATCGCGCATCGAGAAGGAAGAACTGGTGCTGATCGCCGACATCGGCGGCGGCACCTCGGACTTCTCGCTGGTGCGCCTCGGCCCGGACCGCGCAGGCCGCATCGAGCGCCGCGACGACATCCTCGCCACCGGCGGCGTGCACATCGGCGGCACCGACTTCGATAAATACCTGAGCCTGGCCTCGGTGATGCCGCTGCTGGGCTACGGCAGCGCGCTGGTTTCTGGTGCGCCGGTGCCGTCCAGTTATTATTTCAACCTGGCGACCTGGCACACGATCAACCAGGCCTATACCCGCAAGAGCATCGCCCAGCTCGACGACCTGGCGCGCGACGCCGCCGAGCCGGCCAAGCTGGGCCGGCTGCGCAATCTGATCGACGAGCGCGCCGGCCACTGGCTGGCGATGCGCGTCGAGGACGCCAAGATCGGCCTGTCGGCCACGCCGCTGGTCGAGCTCGACCTGGACCGCTTGTCGCCGCCCGAACGCCTGCAGGTGGAGCGCGCGGTGTTCGAGGCGGCCATCGCGGGCCTGGTCGACCAGGTCGGCGCCACCGTGCAGCGCCTGCTGGGCGAGGCCGGGGTGGCCGCGGACCAGGTCGACACGGTGTTCTTTACCGGCGGCTCGAGCGGGGTCGCGGCCCTGCGTGAACGGATTGCCGCCATCGTCCCCGAGGCGAGGCGCGTCGAGGGCGACCTGTTCGGCAGCATCGGCGCAGGCCTGGCCATCGACGCCGCCCGTAAATTCGGTTAAGTGAAAGCCCAACTCTGAAAGACCACCATGTTTGAACGCCCGATCGTCATGCTCGACTTCGAGACCACCGGCCTCTCGCCGGAGGGCGGCGACCGTATCACCGAGGTTGCCGCGCTGCGCATTGCCGGCGGCGAGATCGTCGACCGCTATGTGTCGCTGGTGAATTGCGGGGTTCGCATTCCGCCCTTCATCACCTCGCTCACCGGCATCACCCAGCAGATGGTCGACACGGCCCCGCTCGCCGAAGACGTGGTGCCGGAACTGATCGAATTCATCGGCGGCGACACGCTGGCGGCCCACAACGCCAGCTTCGACGAGAAATTCCTCAAGGCCGAAGGCGCGCGCCTGGGCCACGCCTGCCGCCATGCGGGGCTGGTGTGCTCGGTCAAGCTGTCGCGGCGGGTGCTGCCGGGCATGTCCAGCTACAAGCTCGGCGAACTGGCGCGGTCCCTCGGGATCGCCTTCCGCGGCACCGCCCACCGCGCCGAGGCCGACGCCGAAGTGGCGGCCCGCCTGCTGCTGCACATCGGCCGCCGCCTGGGCGAATCCTACGGGCTGGCGCCGGTGGCGCCCGAACTGCTGGTCGAGATCAATCGCCTCTCGGCAGCCAGGGTGCATGGCTACATCGGCGATTATGCTGCAGCGCGCAAAAGAGCGCGCTGAGCTGTCGAAGGGGTCGCCCGCTAGCCTGTGTGCGAACCCAACAGTTTGTCTCGTCACAATGGCTGCTTCATCAGATCGGCGTGATTTCCGCAACGGTTGCGCTGGCTCTGTCTAGTTGCCGATTTTTCCGGATTTTTTTCCGTGTCGAACGGTCGCCCGTCTGTGCCAGATCAAGCCCGTCGGATTCCTCATAGTTAAACTTTTGGCAATTCTTGCGGCGCTGCCATGAAGCGGCGCCGAGGCTTTCCTGTCCGATTTTTCCTGGAGCGAGCATGCAGCAGTCTGACGTCTCACCGGAGAATTCCGTGCTGGCCTGGTTCGCCCGCGCGGCCGAGCGCGGCGACCCCTATGCGCAATTCAACCTTGGGCTGATCTACAAGAATGGCGACGGCGTGACCCGCGACGACGCCTGCGCGGCCGGATGGCTGCGCCGTGCGGCCGAGCGCGGCCTGGCCTTCGCCCAGAACCATCTCGGCTCGATGGTTTACCAAGGGCGCGGGGTGCCGCAGTCGGACGCCCAGGCGGTCGGCTGGTTCGCGCTGGCGGCCGAGCAGGGCGATCCCTCTGCCCAGCAAAACCTCGGCGACATGATGCGCCGCGGCCGCGGCGTGGCGCGCAGCCCGGAGCTGGCGCTGGTCTGGTACCAGCGCGCAGCCGCCCAGAACCTGCCCAGCGCCCAGCACCTGCTCGGCGAATGCTATCTGCGCGGCGAAGGCACGGCCGTCAACTACCCGCTGGCCGCGGCCTGGCTGCGCAAGGCAGCCCTGGGCAAGCATGCGCCGGCCGAGGTGGCGCTGGGCATGATGCTGCGGCGCGGCCAGGGCATGGCCGCCAACGATGCCGAAGCCGTGTACTGGTTCCGGCGTGCGGCCGGGCGCGGCGATCCTGCCGCCCAGCGCCTGCTGGGCCTGTGCTATCTCGAAGGCGTGGGCGTGCCGCGCGACGCCAAGGCGGCCCGGCCCTGGCTGCACTGCGCCGCCATCCAGGGCGATGCCGAAGCCCAGTTCAGCCTGGCCCTGCTGCTGGCCGGCGGCCGCGGCGGCCCCTGCGACCAGGCCGAGGCGCTGACCCTGACCACCCGCGCTGCCAAGCAGGGCCACGTGCTGGCCCAGTACAACCTCGGCAATATGTATGCGCACGGCCGCGGCGTACCGGCCGACATACGCCAGGCCTTCTACTGGTACCGGCTGGCTGCCGGGCAGGGCGCCGCGAATGCCCAGTTCACGCTGGGCGTGATGTATGCGAACGGCCAGGGTGTCCACCGCGACGAGGTGCTGGCGGTCGAATGGTACCGGCGCGCCGCCGAACAGGGCGATGCCAGCGCCCAGAACAATCTCGGCGTCATGTACGCCACCGGGCAGGGCGTCGGACAGGACGATGCCGAAGCCGTGCGCTGGTATGCCCTGGCCGCCGAACAGGGCCACGCGCTGGCCCAGTACAACCTGGGCGGCATGTACAACAGCGGCCGCGGCGTGCCGCGCGACAGCGTGCGCTCCTACATGTGGATGTTGCTGGCGGCCGATGCCGGCGACCCGGCGGCCAGCGCCAACAAGGCCATCGTCGCCCGCCGTCTCTCGCCCCGCGAAATCGAGGACGCCCAGGACCTCAGCCGGCAATGGCATGCACGCACGCTGGCGCGCGACGAACAGCGCACCGTATGAGTGGACCTGACGAGGTAGGATGTGCATGCTGCACTAAGGATATTTGTCGGATGGACAATTCGCGCTATCATGCCCAACGGCATGAGCCACTTCCTCCACCGTCAAGTCAATTAGAAAAAGCATGCATATGAGACAAGTCACCCTCGCCGCCGCCGTCGCGGCCGCCTTCTTCTCGTTCGGTGCCGCTCCGGCCATGGCCGCTCCGACCTGCGACACCAGCGGCAGTCCGCTGAACTATCCGGTCGCAAAG
The DNA here is from genome assembly GCF_056399665.1 of Massilia sp. 01N410. NCBI lineage: Bacteria > Pseudomonadati > Pseudomonadota > Betaproteobacteria > Burkholderiales > Oxalobacteraceae > Massilia > Massilia sp. 01N410. Next base: position 172,917 of record NZ_JBFTRV010000009.1, read on the forward strand.
AAAGTCGACCAGACCGACGATTACCACGGCACCAGGGTCGCCGACCCTTACCGCTGGCTGGAAGACGCGAACAGCGCCGAGACCAAAGCCTGGGTCGAGGCCGAGAACAAGGTGACCCAGTCCTACCTGGCGCAGATCCCGCAGCGCGAAGCCATCCGACAGCGCCTGACCCAGCTCTGGAACTACGAGCGCTACAGCGTGCCGTTCAAGGAAGGCGGCCGCTACTTTTTCAGCCGTAACGACGGCCTGCAGAACCAGTCGGTGCTGTACACCATGAAATCGCTGAAGGATACGCCGCGCCTGCTGCTGGATCCGAACACCCTGGCCGCCGACGGTACCGTCGCCCTGGCGGGAACGGCGGTAAGCCCGGATGGCAAGCTGCTGGCTTACTCGACGGCGGCATCGGGTTCGGACTGGAACGAGATCCGCGTGCGCGACGTCGACACCGGCAAGGACCTGGAAGACCACATCCAGTGGGTCAAGTTCTCCAGCACCGCCTGGACCAAGGACGGCAAGGGTTTCTTCTACAGCCGCTACGACGAGCCGAAGGAAGCCACCAAGCTGGCCGACGTGAACTATTTCCAGAAGCTCTACTACCACAAGCTGGGCACCCCGCAGAGTGCCGACGTGCTGGTCTATGACCGTCCGGACGAGAAGGAATGGGGCTTCCACGCCGAGACCACCGACGACGGCCGCTATCTGCTGATCCAGGCGACCAAGGGCACGGCCCATAAATACCGGATCTTCTACAAGGATTTAGCCAAGCCGGATGGCAAGGTCATGCCGCTGATCGACAACTTCGAAGCCGCTTACGACTTCATCGACAACGTCGGCCCGGTGTTCTACTTCGCCACCGACCGCAATGCGCCGCGCAAGCGCATCGTCGCGATCGACGTCAACAGGCCCCAGGAAGCGAACTGGAAGACCGTGGTGCCGGAAAGCCAGCAGACCCTGGTGTCCAGCCACATGGTCAACAAGCAGCTGATCAACGAATACCTGGCCGATGCGCAAAGCCGGGTCAGGATCACCGACCTGAAGGGCAAGCAGGTGCGCGAGATCGCCCTGCCGGGCATCGGTTCGGTGTCGGGCTTCGGCGGCAAGCAGGGCGATACCGAGACTTTCTTCTCCTTCACCGGCTTCACCACCCCGACCACGATCTACCGCGTCGACATGAAGAGCGGCGCCTCGACCGTGTTCCGCCAGCCGAAGGTGGCCTTCAATCCGGCCGACTACGAAACCCGCCAGCAGTTCTATACCAGCCGCGATGGCACGAAGGTCCCGATGTTCATCGTCTCGAAGAAGGGCCTGAAGCTGGACGGCAGCAACCCGACCTACCTGTATGGCTATGGCGGCTTCAATATCTCGATGACCCCGGGCTTCTCGCCGGCCAACCTGGCCTGGATGGAGATGGGCGGCGTTTACGTGGTCGCCAACCTGCGCGGCGGCGGCGAGTACGGCGAAGCCTGGCACGAAGCCGGCACCAAGCTGAATAAGCAGAACGTGTTCGACGACTTCATCGGCGCGGCCGAGTGGCTGGTCAACAACAAGGTGACGTCGCCGAGCAAGCTGGCGATCGGCGGTGGCAGCAATGGCGGCCTGCTGGTGGGCGCGGCGATGACCCAGCGTCCGGAACTCTTCGGCGCGGCGATCCCGCAGGTGGGCGTGATGGACATGCTGCGCTTCCACAAGTTCACGATCGGCTGGGCCTGGACCTCGGACTACGGCTCGTCGGAAAACGCGGACGAGTTCAAGGCCCTGGTGAAATATTCGCCGCTACACAACCTGAAACCGGGTACCTGCTATCCGGCGACGATGATCACCACGGCCGACCATGACGACCGCGTGGTGCCGGCGCACAGCTTCAAGTTCGCCGCCACCGCCCAGGCCGACCAGGCCGGGGGCAATCCGATCATCATCCGCATCGATACCAAGGCCGGCCACGGTGCGGGCAAGCCGACCAGCAAGCAGATCGAAGAGGTGGCGGATCGCTGGGGCTTCCTGACCCGTGCGCTGAAGATGAATGAGGCGCAGACGGTGGCGGGCGGTTCGGAGTAAAAGCCTGTCCTCGATGGCGCACCCCGGCGGTGCGCCATCTTCTTAAGGAGTCACGATGTTTCGTTACTGTTACCGGGCCGCTTCGGGCACCTTTCTTTGTCTTGCCCTCATCTCATCCGGTCTCGTGTCCGCGGACGAGCCCGCGCCCGGCAGCGCGCATTGGATTGAAGTGGAGGGCGGCGCGTGGGTGGTGCCGCCGGCGGTCGTCGCGGGCATGGCGGCGGCCCTGCAGGCGGAAGCCGACCGCCATTGGGGCACGGGGCGGCGCAGACCGCTGGGAGATTACACGATCCAGTACCAGGGGCAGCGCAAGGATGGGCAGCGTTCGATACGCCTGGGCGGCGCCTGCAGCTCGCAAGGCGTCAAGGCCGAAGCGTTGAGAAAGCGCTTCCAGGTCGTGTTTGATGGCGGCACCTGTTTCTTCGACGCGAACTACGACCCGGAAGCAGGGCGCTTCCTCGACTTCGCATTCCACGGCTACGCCTGAGCCGGCGCCCGAGGCCGGCCCCGGCCTCAGCGGTGCACCACCACCATCAAGGCCTTCGCCTCGGTCTTGCCGATATTCCGGATCGTATGCGCGACATCCGCCGGATAGCGCGCCGTCGCCCCATGCTTGACCTTTTTCTTCTCCGGTCCCACTTCCAGTTCGACCGCGCCGGTCACCACGGTCAGGTGCTCGCTGGTGCCCGGGTCATGGGCCTGGGACGCCAGTTCGCCGCCCGGCTGCAGGGTCAGCTCGTACCATTCGTATTTGCCGGCCAGGTCCATCGGGCCGAGGATGCGTAGCGAGTAGCCGGCGTGGGCGCCGGGCAGGGTGGGGATCTCGTGGGCGTCGACGACCCGGATCAGGTCGGTGCTGCGCACTTCCGACGACAGCAGTTCGCCGATCTGCACGCCCAGCGCGTTGGCCAGGCGCCAGGTGATGGCGATGGTCGGATTCGCCTTCTCGCGTTCGATCTGGGACAGCATCGATTTGGACACGCCGGCGATGCGCGACAGGTCTTCGAGCGTGAGGCCGCGCGCCAGGCGCAGGCGCTGCAGGGTGGCGCCGACTTCGGGCGGTGCGCCGGCCGGGGTGGCGGGGGCGAGTGTCGTTACAACTTTATTCATCTACGCTTATTTGGCAATTGCTTGCCAACTCACTTGTCAACTGCGATGGCCGGGGGTAATATTCGATATATTGAATTTTTGTTCGAGATAAAGAACTCGGTTCAATACATCGAACGAACGGATCAACGGTACAACATCCGATAACCACCGGTCAAGCCGGAAAATACAAGGACGAGGAAGACAATGAGCGACCAGGCATTCTATAGCGCCCTCCAGACCAAACTCGACACGCTCCGGACCGAGGGCCTGTTCAAGCCCGAACGCGTGCTGGCATCGCGCCAGGGCGCCGAAGTCGTCGCCGCGGACGGCCGTACGCTGATCAATATGTGCGCCAATAACTACCTCGGCCTGTCCGGCGATCCGGAAACCCAGAAGGCGGCCGAAGCCGCGCTGCAGAAGTACGGCTACGGCCTGTCCTCGGTGCGCTTCATCTGCGGTACCCAGACCGTGCACAAGGAACTGGAACAGAAGCTGTCGGAATTCCTCGGTACCGAAGACACCATCCTGTACGCGGCGGCCTTCGACGCCAACGGCGGCGTGTTCGAGCCGCTGTTCGACGAGAACGACGCGATCATCTCGGATGCCCTGAACCACGCCTCGATCATCGACGGCATCCGACTGTGCAAGGCCGCGCGCTACCGCTACGCCAACAATGACATGGCCGACCTGGAGAAGCAGCTGATCGCCGCCCGTGACGCCGGCAAGCGCCACAAGATCATCGTCACCGACGGCGCCTTCTCGATGGACGGCACCATCGCCCAGCTGGACAGGATCGTCGAGCTGGCCGAGAAATACGGCGCCCTGACCATGATCGACGAGTCGCACGCTTCCGGCTTCATGGGCAAGACAGGGCGCGGCACCCACGAGCATTTCAACGTGATGGGCAAGATCGACATCATCACCGGCACCCTGGGCAAGGCCCTGGGCGGCGCGATGGGCGGCTTCACTTCGGGCCGCAAGGAAGTCATCGAGACCCTGCGCCAGAAGTCGCGCCCCTACCTGTTCTCGAACACGCTGGCGCCGATGATCGCCGGTGCGTCGATCGCCGTGCTGGACCGCATCGGCAAGAGCACGGAGCTGCGCGACCGCCTGCACGAGAACACGGCCTATTTCCGCCGCGAGATCGAGCGCATCGGTTTCACCATCAAGCCGGGCACCCACCCGGTGGTGCCGGTGATGCTGTTCGACGCCCCGGTGGCGCAGAAATTCGCGGCCCGCATGTTCGAACTGGGCGTGCTGCTGTCGGGCTTCTTCTACCCGGTGGTGCCGATGGGCCAGGCGCGCGTCCGCGTGCAGCTGTCGGCGGCGCATACCCGCGAACAGCTCGACACCGTGCTGAAAGCCTTCGAACAAGCCGGCCGCGAGCTGGGCATCATTAAAAGCAACTGAGAACAGGTAGGTAAAGAATGGAACGCATCCTCATCATCGGCGCCAATGGCCAGATCGGCAGTGAACTCGTGTCCGCGCTGGCGGAAAAGCATGGCGCGCACAACGTCATCGCTTCGGACATCAGCGAAACCAATGTGTACGGCGCGCAGCGCTACACCCGCCTCGACGTGATGGACCGCGATGCCGTGTCCCGCCTCATCCTTGATGAGGGCGTCACCCAGGTCTACCAGCTGGCCGCGCTGCTGTCCGCGACCGGCGAGAAGGCCCCGCTGAAAGCCTGGTCGCTGAACATGGACGGCCTGCTGAACATCCTCGAGATCGCCCGCGAGCGCGTGGAAGCCGGCAAGCCGCTGAAAGTGTTCTGGCCTTCGTCGATCGCCGCCTTCGGCCCGAACACGCCGGCCGAGGACACGCCGCAGTACACGGTGATGGACCCGACCTCGATCTACGGCATCAGCAAGCTGGCCGGCGAGCGCCTGTGCGAGTACTACCACGCCAAGTACGGCGTCGACGTGCGCAGCATCCGCTACCCGGGCATCATCAGCTTCAAGTCGCCTCCGGGCGGCGGCACCACCGACTATGCGATCGCCATCTTCCACTCGGCGCTCAAGGGCGAGACCTACGAGTGCTTCCTGGGCCCGGAAACCACGCTGCCGATGATCTACATGCCGGACGCGATCCGCGCTACCATCGAGCTGATGGAAGCCCCGGCCGGAAAAGTGGTCATCCGCTCCTCGTACAATGTGGCCGGCGTGTCCTTCAACCCGCGCGAGCTGGCAGCCAGCATCCAGCGCAAGCTGCCGGACTTCCGGATCGCCTACAAGCCGGACAGCCGTCAGCAGATTGCCGATTCGTGGCCGAAGAGCCTGGACGATGCCCGCGCGACTGCTGACTGGGGCTGGAAGGCCAGTATCGGTGTCGAGGAGATGGTTGCCGACATGCTCGAAAATGTGGATGTCGGACAGACTGCCTGAGTGTTGACGTTTACGAGGCGCAGGCCCTTGTCCTGTTCTTCCGGACCCAAAGATAATAAAGAAGCTTTTCAGGAGACAGCTCATGGACATGAGCGTATTTGACTTATTCAAGATCGGCATCGGCCCCTCCAGCTCGCACACGGTCGGCCCGATGGTCGCCGCGCGGCGCTTCCTGCTGGAGTGCGGGGACCTGAGCCAGGCGGTCGGCGTCGAAGCCCACCTGTATGGTTCGCTGGCCCTGACCGGCGTCGGCCACGCCACCGACAAGGCCGTGATCCTGGGCCTGATGGGCGAGACGCCGCAGGGCATCGATCCGGACAGCGTCGAGGACAAGCTGGCCGAGGCCGAACTCGATGGCGTGCTCAAGCTGCTGGGTACCAGGGAAGTGCCGTTCTCCAGCAAGACCAACCTGGTCTGGCACAAGCAGTCGACCCTGCCCGAGCATCCGAACGGCATGCGCTTCGTGCTCCAGTTGAGCGACGGCAGCGTCATCGAACGGATCTTCTATTCGATCGGCGGCGGCTTCATCACGGCTGCCGGCGAGACCCAGGCGCCGGCCAAGGAGACCGAAGCGGCGCCCGTGCCTTATCCCTTCGGCACCATGCGCGAGCTGCTCGAACACGGCAGGCGCGACGGCCTCTCCATTCCCGCCATGCTGCGAACGAACGAGCTGTCGCGCATGAGCGAGGCCGAGCTGGACGCCGGCCTGGACCGCATCTGGGATGTGATGCGCGACTGTATCGCCCACGGCCTGGTGACCGAAGGCCAGCTGCCGGGCGGCCTGAACGTCAAGCGCCGCGCCGCCAAGCTGTGGAAGCAGGCGCACTGCGATGCCGGCAACCGCCGCAACGAACTGCCGCACGACGCGACCCATCAGGTGACCCTGTACGCGATGGCGGTCAACGAAGAGAACGCGGCCGGCGGCCGGGTCGTGACGGCGCCGACGAACGGCGCGGCCGGCATCATCCCGGCGGTGCTGCGCTACTACGCCGAAGACTGTCGTCCGAGCGATCCGGTAAAGGGCATCCGCGACTTCCTCCTGACCTCGGCGGCGATCGGCATGCTGTGCAAGAAGAACGCCTCGATCTCGGGCGCCGAGATCGGCTGCCAGGGCGAGGTCGGCGTGGCCTGCGCGATGGCGGCGGCCGGCCTGGTGGCTGCGCTCGGCGGCTCCAACGAGCGCATCGAGAACGCGGCGGAGATCGGCATCGAGCACCACCTCGGCATGACCTGCGACCCGATCGGCGGCCTGGTGCAGATCCCCTGCATCGAGCGCAACGGCATGGGCGCGATCAAGGCGATCACCGCAGCCTCGCTGGCCATGAAGGGCGACGGTACTCACTTCGTGAGTCTCGACAACGTGATCGATACCATGCGCCAGACCGGCTACGACATGCAGGCCAAGTACAAGGAGACTTCGCTTGGCGGCCTGGCGGTGCACGTGGTGACCGTCAACCACGCGGCTTGCTGAGTTTGTGCGTGGGCTCATCCCGGCCGGCGGCTGGGATGACCGGCCCACGCGCCGCAATCTGAACAATATTCGGTAAAAAGACAAGTTTGCTGCAGGCGCACTATAATAAATAGTCAACGCCCGCCAACTTCGATCCTCCTTACCGTATGCACTATGTCTCCACCCGCGCGACCAGCGCGTCCGCAGCACGCAATCCCCAAGGTTTCTCCGACATCCTGCTGGGCGGCCTCGCGCCGGACGGCGGGCTGTATCTGCCGGCCGACTACCCGCAGGTCACCGGCGCCGAGCTCGACGCCTGGCGGCAGCTGGCCTACGCCGACCTGGCCTACGAGATCCTCCGCAAATTCGCCACCGACATCCCGGAAGCCGACCTGAAGGCCCTGACCGCGAAAACCTATACGGCCGAGGTCTACCGCAATGCGCGCGCCGACGAGTCGGCCGCCGAAATCACGCCCCTGCGCGTGCTCGAAGAGGGCGTCAAGGGCAAACTGATCCTGCAGGGCCTGTCGAACGGCCCGACCCTGGCCTTCAAGGACATGGCCATGCAGCTGCTCGGCAACCTGTTCGAGTATGCGCTGGCCAAGAATGAGGATGAGCTGAACATCTTTGGCGCCACCTCCGGCGACACCGGCAGCGCGGCCGAATATGCGATGCGCGGCAAGCGCGGCATCCGCGTCTTCATGCTGTCGCCGCACGCGAAGATGAGCGCCTTCCAGACCGCGCAGATGTTCAGCCTGCAGGACCCGAACATCTTCAACATCGCCGTCGAGGGTGTGTTCGACGATTGCCAGGACCTGGTCAAGGCGGTGTCGAACGACCTCGAATTCAAGGCCCGCCACAAGATCGGCACCGTCAACTCGATCAACTGGGCGCGCGTGGTGGCCCAGGTGGTCTACTATTTCCGCGGCTACCTGAAGGCGACCACTTCGAACGAGCAGAAAGTCTCGTTCACCGTCCCCTCGGGGAACTTCGGCAATATCTGCGCCGGCCACATCGCCCGCATGATGGGCCTGCCGATCGACAAGCTGGTGGTGGCGACCAACGAGAACAATGTGCTGGACGAGTTCTTCCGCACCGGCGTCTACCGCGTGCGCAAGCCGGCCGAGACCTTCCATACCAGCAGCCCGTCGATGGACATCTCGAAGGCTTCGAACTTCGAGCGCTTCGTCTACGAACTGGTGGGCCGCGACGCCGGGCGCACGCACGCGTTGTTCAGGAAAGTCGAGACCCACGGCGGCTTCGACCTGTCGGGCGCGCCAGGCAGCGACGGCGACGAGTTCAAGCGCGTGGCGGAGTATGGCTTCGTCTCGGGCTGCTCGAGGCATGAAGATCGCCTGAACACCATCCGCGAAGTCTTCGACGACTACGGCATCACCATCGACACCCACACGGCCGACGGCATCAAGGTCGCGCGCGAGCACCTCGCGCCCGGCGTGCCGATGATCGTGCTGGAGACCGCGCTGGCGGCCAAGTTCAATGAGACCATCCTCGAAGCCCTGGGCACGGACGCCGAGCGCCCGGCCGGCTTCGAGAACATCGAGGCGCTGCCGCAGCGCTTCGTGGTCATGAAGCCGGACGTCGTGCAGATGAAGGCGTATATTGCAGAAAGAACCAGCGCAGAAAGGACGGCGCAATGAGCGCAGCCGCCGCGCCGGCGCGCAAGCCGCTGATGCCCGTGCGGGAAGCCCTCGACTTCCTGCTGGCCGCCGCGCGGCCGGTGTCCGAGGTCGAGCTGGTGCCGACCCTGGAAGCCAACGGCCGCGTACTGGCCGAAGACCAGGCCTCGAAGCTCGACGTGCCGGGCGCCGACAATACCCAGATGGACGGCTACGCGGTGCGCGCGGCCGACTGCGCCGGCGCTGCCGCAAAACTGAAGGTGGCGCAGCGCATCCCGGCCGGCCAGGTCGGCAGCTTCCTGGAACCCGGCACCGCGGCGCGCATCTTCACCGGCGCCTTGATTCCCGAAGGCGCTGACGCCGTCGTCATGCAGGAGCAGTCCGAGCTGGATGGCGACATCGTCACCGTCCGGCACACGCCGCAGTCCGGCGAGTGGATCCGCCGCCAGGGCGAGGACGTGCGCGCCGGCGCCGTCATCCTGCCGGCCGGCACCCGCCTGCGCAGCCAGGAACTGGGGCTGGCCGCGTCCGTCGGCCTGGCCGAGCTGCCGGTGCGGCGCCGCCTGCGCGTGGCCGTATTCTTCACCGGCGACGAGCTGGCGATGCCTGGCGAGCCCTTGAAGCCTGGCGCGATCTACAACTCGAACCGCTTTACCCTGCGCGGCCTGCTGGAGAACTTCGGCTGTGAATTCACCGACTACGGCATCGTGCCGGATTCGCTGCAGGCGACCCGCGACACCCTGCGCGCGGCGGCCAGGCAGCACGACCTGATCATCACCTCGGGCGGCGTCTCGGTGGGCGAGGAAGACCATATCAAGCCGGCGGTCGAAGCGGAAGGGCGGCTGAACATGTGGCAGATCGCCGTGAAGCCGGGCAAGCCGCTGGCTTTCGGTGAAGTCAACCGGGGCGACGGACGCAAGGGGTCCGGCGTCAGCAGCGCCACTGGCGCTGCCTACTTCCTCGGTCTGCCCGGCAATCCGGTGTCGAGCTTCGTAACCTTCCTGCTGTTCGTGCGGCCCTTCCTGCTGCGCCTGCAGGGCGTGAGCGGCGAGCTCGCGCCGAAAGCGGTGACGATGCGCGCCGATTTCGATTGGCCGAAACCGGACCGCCGCAACGAATTCCTGCGCGCCCGCATCAACGGCGAGGGCGGGGTGGAACTGTTCCCGAACCAGGGCTCGGGCGTGCTGACCTCCACCGTGTGGGCCGACGGCCTGATCGACTGCCCGCCGGGCCAGGCGATCGCACGCGGCGACATGGTCCGCTTCATCCCCTTCGCTTCACTTCAACACTGACATGAACATCAATTTGCGATTTTTTGCCAGCGTACGCGAGGCTGTCGGTACGGCTGGGGAGGCGGTGACGCTGCCCGAGGGCGTGGCGACGGTCGGCGCGGTGCGCGATTTCCTGATCGCCCGCGGCGGCGCCTGGGCCGAAGCCCTGGGCCGCGAGCGTGCGCTGCGCATGGCCTTCAATCATGTGATGTGCGAGCCGGAGACGGCGATTCGCGAGGGTGGGGAAGTGGCTTTCTTTCCGCCGGTGACGGGTGGGTGAAAGGCCCGCAAGGCAAGGACGGACACGCGGCGTGTCATCGCCGTTCCCGGCATTGCCGGGAACGCGGGAGTACAGGGTTCAGGCCAGCGTCTTCTCCGCCAACGCCAACAAGCGCGCGCAATTTTCGTTACGCGACCCATAATCCTTCCAGGCCGTCTCCCGCGCGATCTCCTGCCACTTGCGCAGCGACTCCCCGGTCAGGTCCACGGTGCGCCCGCCCTTGCCCTGGAACAGGGCCGCGACCGCCGCATCGTCCATCTCGGCCGACCTGCGGGCGAAGGCTTCCAGTTCGGCGCCGACCGACATCAGGATGCCCTGCTGCTCGCGCGGCAGGCGGTCGAAGGCGGCTTTCGAGATCAGCAGCGGCTCCAGCATGAACCAGTAGGCGCCGCCGCGGGCGGTGGTGACGTATTTCGAGACTTCGTCCAGGCGGAAGGAGATCAGCGAGGACGAGGAGGTCATGGCCGCATCCAGCTGCCCCTTCTGCAGGGCGCCGCGGATTTCGTTGGACGGCATGCTGACCACGCTGGCGCCGGCTTCCTTGAGCAGCATGTCCATCTCGTGCGAGCCGCCGCGCACCTTCAGTCCGGCCGCGTCTTCCGGATTCACGATCGGCTTGCCGCGCGAGGCGACGCCGCCGGCCTGCCAGATCCAGCTCAGGATCACGATGCCGCGGTCGGCCAGCATGCGGGTGAATTCCTTGCCGATTTCCGCATCCTTCCAGGCATAGCCCTGCTCGTAGGAGGTCACCAGGCCCGGCATCAGGCCGATGTTCACTTCCGGCAGTTCGGCGCCGGCATAGGTCAGCGGTACCAGCGACATGTCGAGCTGGCCCTTGGACAGGGCCGGGATCTGGTCTTCGCTCTTCATCAGCGAGGAGTGCGGGTAGATCGAGAACTTGAGCCTGCCCCTGGTACGGCGTTCGACGCCGGCCGCGAACATGCGGCACAGGCGGTCGCGGAAATCTCCTTCGGCGACGCTGCCGCCGGGGAACTGGTGGGAGATCTTGAGATTGGTGGGCTGGGCCCATGCAGCTTGAAGCCAGAGCGGGCTGGTCGCGATCGCGCCCAGCAATGTCCTACGTGTCATTGCCGACATTTACATCCTCCAAGATGATGTTACGGACTACCGGACTACGTGGTTCTTTATTGTTGTACGCATAAGAATATTCTCAGCAGAATACAAGTCAAGAAAATTGTTATGTGTCTGCTAAAGAAAAAATGCTGCAGTGCATAGTGAAAAACCGCGATGCGGCATGAGTATTACCCATGTGTTCGGGGGTGTCCTTGCGCTGGCGCTGGAGAGTGCGGGATCGAAAATGAGAACGCCGCGGCATGCTGCGCCGCGGCGTAGGAAAAGCGGGTGGCCGGCGCGCCGTGTGGCGAATCCGGCGCTCGGGCGAGGCTCAGCGCGCCGGCAGCGGGTAGGTCGCCGGGCTGACGTTGCCGTCCTTGTCCACGGCCTGCACGCCGTACAGCACGTTATCCTTGGACATGTCGACGCGGGCCGTGGTCACGTTGCCGACGTAGCGCGAACCCTGCCACAGCGGCGCGGTGGTCTCGCGCCAGACGATGCGGTAGCCGGCGATGTCGGGTTCGGCATTCGCCTTCCACGCCAGGTCGGTGCCGTTGTCGAGGGCTGCGGTCTTCACCTTCACCTCCTGGGGAGCGGCCGGCGCCAATGCCAGCGATGCCAGCGAAGCGGCGTTCACGCGCGCCACCTGGGCCACGTAGTCGGGGTCGACGAATTCCGGCAGGTCGCCGATCTTGACGCCGTTTTCGCTGCGCAGGTCCTGGTGCTGGTGCCTGAAGTCCTCGTTCGGTTCCGTGAAGCGCACCGCCGCATAGCCGGCGTCGAGGAAGGGGCTGTGGTCGCCGCCGCGCAGGTAGCGGTCGCGCCGGTAGATGATGTCGACCTTGAAGTTCGGGACGTAGCGCTCGCCGGTTTCCTTGACGTGGCGGGCCAGCTGGCGGGTGATCGAATCGTTCTCGCCGCCGGTCACGAGCAGGGTGCGCAGCTCGGGCGAAGGCGCTTCCTTCAGCGGCGGCACGCCTTCTGCGAACAGGCGCACGCGCGAGTTGTCCTGCCTGCCCTTTTCGTCGTGCGAGCTGCCGATGATGTCGTTGTTCAGCATGCCGGCGATATTCAGCTTGTTGGCCTTGGCTTCCCTGGCGAAGTGGCCGGCGCCGTACAGGCCCTGTTCTTCGGCCGCCACTGTCATGAAGACCAGGGTGGCGTCGAACTTGTGGCGCGCCATCACGCAAGCCATCTCGATCACCGCCGCGGTGCCCGAGGCGTCGTCGTTGGCGCCGGGCGCATCGTCGGTGTAGTTCATGACGTCGGTGACGCGCGAATCGTAGTGGCCGCTGACCACGTACAGGCGGTCCTTCGAGGCCGCCTGGCTGCCCGGCAGGGTCGCGACCACGTTGACGATCTCGGTCGGGCGCGAGATGCGGTTGTCGACCGGGTGCAGGTGGCTGTCGAAGCGCACCTCGAGGCGGCCGGCGCCGCAGCGCTCCATCTCCGACTTGATCCAGCGGCGGGCGGCGCCGATGCCGCGCGTATCGGAGGTGGTGTCCGACATCGTGTGGCGGGTGCCGAAGCTCACCAGCTTGTTGACGTAGCCCTGGATGCGTTGCGGCGAGATCTCCTTGACGATGGCGTCGATCTCGGCCTGGCGGACGGGAAGCGGGCGGTCTGTGGCGGCAGTGTCGGCGGCGGCTTGCGCGCCGCTCTGGATGGACGCGGCGCCGGCGAACAGCAGGGCCACGGACAGCTTGGTAAGACGGGGCATAACTCTCCTTGCGATGAAGACGATCACGGCGCGGCAGCCATCGGGCCGCGCCGTTGAGCATATATCACTTCGCGCCGGCGCGGAAGCTCACAGCGAGGCCAGGTATTTGCGGATCGCGTCGTTGACCTGCTGCGGCTGGTCGATCATCGCGAAGTGGCGGGCCGGCGCCACCGTCACCACCTCGACCTTCGGCGCGCCCTGCAGCAGGGAGCGGTAGTAGTCGGCCTTGGCATCGGCGGTGAGTCCCTGCTGGCTGCCGTCGGCGTCGAAGAAAGGAGAGATGACCAGCACCGGCGCCTGGATGTTCTTCAGGCCCGGACGCAGGTCGAGCTCCAGCACGTCGGCCGCGTACTGGCCGGTGGAAGCCGGGTCGCTGCGGCCGGTCAGCTGGGCGAGGTCGTCGGCCTTGCTCATGTCCATCACGCCGATGGTGCGCATGTAGCCCTGCTGCTGGGAGGCGAACAGCGCCGGGTTCATGCCGGCCAGGCGCGCCTTCATGGTCTGGGCATACTTGCCGCGTTCCGCCGGCGGCAGCGCTTCGGTGCCCGGCATGACGGGCAGGCCATCGATGGCGACCACGCCGCCGACGCTCGCCGGCTTGTCCTCGGCCACCGCCAGCGCCATGGTCGCGCCCAGGCTGTGGCCGACGATGACCGGCTTGTCCAGCCGGCGCTGCTCGAGCAGCTTCCCGACCGCGGCCCGCGCCGATGCGAAGGCATTGGCGGGCGCCGCCGGGCGGCCGTCGAAGCCCGGCAGGGTCAGGACGTACACCGCGCGCTCGGGGCTGAAGGCGCGCACCGTCTCCTGCCACACCCAGCCGCCGCTGGCCAGGCCGGGAATCAGGACCAGCGGCCGGCCCTTGGCGCCCGTTTTCGGTCCGAACTGTTCGACCAGCACGCCGTCGATTTCGAAGCGCTCGGCCGGCGCGATGGTGGCGGCGAAGCGGTTCGCCTGCGGCGCGGCCGCTTCGACGGCGTGGCTCGAGCCAGCGGACATCAGGGCGACGAGAACGCCGACAACGATGGGGAAGAAGGCGAAAGGCTTTTTGCAGGCAAACGGGTTCATGCTGGCTCCTGTTCTGGAAAGAAGATTGCTTCGATCGGTTGTTCAAAGAGTTTCGAAATCGTGAAGGCCAAGGGCAGGCTGGGGTCGTAGCGCCCGGTCTCGATGGCGATCACGGTCTGGCGCGAGACGCTCAGCAGGTCGGCCAGGTGGGCCTGGCTCCAGCCGCGGGCGGCGCGCAGTTCGCGGATCAGGTTTTTCATTTTTCGAGCAGGCGGCGGGCCAGGTTGACGACGGCCACGCTCGAGCACATCACGACCCAAACGTAGAACATGGAGAGCTTGGGGAATCCGGCGGTTTCCATGAAGCCGTAGGTGAAGGTGACCGCGCCCGTGATGGCGGTGGCGATCGCGAGGTTCTCCAGCATGCGCATGCGCTGGTATTCGTCGATCCGGGCGAAATGGCGCACGATGGTCCGGATCATCAGGCCGAAGCCGATCATGGGGCTGACCAGCACCAGGGTGCGCAGCCAGCCGTCTTCCATCGGGCGGCCGTAGCGGATCGCCGCCATCAGCAGCACCGTATAGACCGCCAGCGCGATCATCAGCTCGAGGGTATAGGCCCGCGCAACGCGTTTCTCATGCATTTGGACACCTCCTTTTATGTAAAGCACACTTAACATGTAAAGCATGCTTGACACTGTAGGACGCACCGAAACCAATGTCAAGGCCCCTTTACATATATTTTTGAACACCCACATCGTCTACAATGCCGGCCCATGAATGCCATCCCTGAAACCCCGCGCCGCGCCATCGTCGTCGGCGGCGGTCCCGCCGGCCTGATGGCCGCCGAAGTGCTGTCCGCCGGCGGCGTGCAGGTCGACCTGTACGACGCCATGCCCTCCGTCGGCCGCAAGTTCCTGCTGGCCGGCAAGGGCGGCATGAACATCACCCATTCGGAAGACTTCGAGGCCTTCGCCGGCCGCTACGGCAAGCGCCGCGTGGAGGTCGGGCAATGGCTGGACGGCTTCACGCCGCGGCAGGTGCGCGAGTGGATCCATGGCCTCGGCATCGATACCTTCGTCGGCAGCTCGGGCCGCGTATTCCCGACCGACATGAAGGCCGCGCCGCTGCTGCGCGCCTGGCTGCACCGGCTGCGTGAGGCCGGCGTGCGCTTCCACATGCGGCACCGCTGGCTGGGCTGGCGCGACGGCGGGCTCCTGTTCGCGGCCCCGGACGGCGAGCGGGTGGAGTCCGCCGATGCGGTGGTGCTGGCCATGGGCGGCGCCAGCTGGCCGCGCCTCGGCTCGGACGGCGCCTGGGCGCCGCTGCTGGGCGAACAGGGCGTCGAGGTGGCGCCGCTGGTGCCGATGAACTGCGGTTTCGAGACCGCCTGGAGCGAGCATTTCGCCGGCCGCTACGCCGGCGCGCCGCTCACCACGGTGGCGCTGGCGGCCGAGGATGGCGACGGGCGAAAGATCTATCGCAAGGGACAGTTCGTGATCACGGCCAGCGGCATCGAGGGTAGCCTGGTGTACACGCTGTCGGCGGCCATCCGCGACCGCATCCAGCGCGATGGCCGGACCACGGTCTGGATCGACCTGCTGCCCGACCACGATGCCGCGCGCGTGGCGGAGGAAGTGATGCGTCCGCGCGGTGCGAAGTCGATGTCCAGCCACCTGCAAAGCCGGTTGGGGATCAAGGGCGTGAAATCGGGCCTGCTGCACGAAGCCTTGCGCAAGGAAGAATATGCGGACCCGGCGCGGCTGGCGGCCGCCATCAAGGCCTTGCCGCTCACGCTGGAGCGTCCGCGCCCGATCGCGGAGGCGATCAGCAGCGGCGGCGGGGTGCGCTTCGAGGCGCTGGCCTCGCCGGCCGGCATGCTGCGCGCGCTGCCGGGCGTGTTCGTGGCCGGCGAGATGGTCGACTGGGAAGCGCCCACCGGCGGGTACCTGCTGACCGCCTGCTTCGGCAGCGGGCGGGCCGCCGGCCAGGGTGCGCTGGACTGGATGAAAGGCGGCGCCTGATCAGTCCTGGAAGCTGACGCTGCCGCTGCCGTTGCGGCTGACTTCCCGGCGGTCGGGATTGCCGAACACGGTGATGCTGCCGCTGCCGGTCATTTCCACGTTTACGCGCTTGCTGGCGTAGACCGCGCTGCTGCCGGAGCCGTGGTGGGCCAGGTCGACGTCGGCGGCGCGCAGGTGGCGGGCGTCGAGTTCGCCGGCGCCGGCGACTTCCGCATGCAGTTCGCGCGCGCCGCCCACCAGGGTCATGTGGCCGGTGCCCTTGACGTCGGCCGTCACCCGGTCGGCATTGCCGCCGGTGATGTCGATGTCGCCGCTGCCGAGCAGGCTGGCGTCGATCTCGCGGTAGCGGCCGTTGAAGCGCAGGCCGGCCGAGCCGTTGACGTTCAGTTCGATGCGGTCGCCCGAGAAGCCGCTGACCGTGTGCTGGCCGTTGCCGCCGAGGGTCAGGTGCTCGAGTGTCGGCAGCACGAGGGTGACTTCGAGCGGCTGGCGGTGGCGCAGCAGGATGCCGCGCGGGCCGATGTGCAGGGTATTGCCGTCCACCGTGGTGTCGACGTTGGCCAGCAGGCGCTGTTCGCCGCGCACTTCGAGCGAGGCCGAGGTGCCCTGGCGCAGGATCAGGTTGATCGGCCCGCTCACGTCGACCTCGCCGATGCTGGCGCCGAGCGTGCGTTTTTCGGTGGCGACCAGGCGGCTGCCCGGGCTGGCGGCGCCGCCGCTGTTGCCCTGGGCCCGCAGCATGCTCCAGGAAGCGCCGATCAGCAGCAGGGCCAGCAGCAGCAGGGCGAATCCGGTCTTGATCAATGCGCGCATGGGTCTCCTCGCTCTCTCAATGTCCCTTGAGCAGGGAGAAATTCATCTGGACGTAGCGCTTGATGCCTTGCGCCGTGAAGCGCGTCGCCACCAGCGACAGCAGGAACAGCGCGATCCCGCCCAGCACCATGCCGAAGCCGAACAGGGTCTGGGTGGTGCGCGAGTCGGCGTCCATGTCGGTCGTGATATGCAGGCTGTTGCCGGCCACGACTTCGGCGCCGCGGCGCAGGCGCGAGCCGCTGGCCTTGCCCTCGTCGTCATTGCCGGCGTCGGCGCCTTCCTCGTGGACGTGGATGCCGGTATCGTCGATCCGCACCCGGATCTGCCGGCGGTCCGGATCTTCGTCGCCGATCTGCACGTAGCGGGTCGGCAGGTCGAGCAGCAGTTCGCTGTTGCCGGCCAGGCCGCTGGCGGTGATGGCGATGCCGCTCAGGTAGAAGGCCAGGGCGCACACATACAGCGCGAACAGCAGGGCCGAATACACCATCGCCGGCACGATCATGAACAGGTTGAAGATCGCGAGGCCGGCGCCGGACACCAGCACCCGCAGCACCCCGACCGGATTGCGCTTTTCCAGGACCGGACCCGGCCTGGCGGCGGCCTGGCCGGCAGCCGGGGGCGTGGATTGCGCGGTGGCCTGGGCGCCGAGTTGCGCACTATGGCTGCTGGCGCGCAAGGTCATCGCGATCCTGTTCGGGTCGTCGAGTTCGCGCGCGACGTCCTGTTCGCTGCGGCCGGTATTGACACCGTCGACGAAGCGCTGCTCGTAATAGCCGAGGGTCTTGGCTTGCACTTCGGGCGGCAGGCCCAGCATGGCGCGCTTCAGCAGCTCGAGGTATTCCAGTTTGCCCATCGCCTGCTCCACCTCAGTTCCGCGCCACCATCAGCATGGCATGGACGGCCGGATCGCTCGACGCGCCGAGGCCGGGTTGCACCAGGATGGCCGTTGCCACGACCACGAAGGCGAGCAGGAGCAGGGTACGCAGGGCCAGCAGGCTGTTCATTTGCAGATCCGATAACACTTGTGTCGATGCTGCCACTGTACCCATCCGGCCCGTGGAACGCCACGCATGTGCGACAGGATGCAGTTTTGACGGGGCAGGCTGCGCCTGGGGCCGATAACCGTAGCTCATGGCTTGATTCCCAGCGCCAGCCGGGCGGCGGCCAGGCCGCTGCGCGCCGCCGTCTCCAGGGTCGCCGGATAGTCGCCGGCGGTATAGTCGCCGGCCAATACCAGGCCCGGCAGGCCGGTGGCGTTGGCCGGACGTAGCAGGCCCGGAGTGCAGGCGAAGGTGGCGCGCTTCTCCGTCAATACGCGGCTCCAGTGCGGCTGCGCCAGGGCGGGCCGGTCGAAAGCGCTCGCCAGTTGCGCCGCGACGGCCTGGGCCAGGGCATCCTGGTCGAGGGCCGCCGCCTCGGCCGCCGTACTGACGACCACCGCCAGCAGGCCGTCCTGGCCGGGATCGAGCTGGCCGCGGTCGAAGGCGAACTGGCCCCAGGCCCCGTGCGCCGGGTCGTCGAGCAGGGCGCAGAAGGGCAGCGGCAGGCGCTGGCCGGCCTCATATTGCAGGTAGACCGTCGAAATCGGCTCGTAGTCGAAGGCCTCGAGTTGGGCCGCCAGCGTTTCGGCGCCGGCCAGGGGCCGCAGCAGGACCGCGCTCTGCCAGGCCGGGGTGGCCAGCACCATGGCGTCGAAGCGTGAGGAATCGGCGCCGCTTGCGACCTGCCAGCCCTCGTCCGCCGGCGCGATGGCGTCGACCCGGGCTCCGCACAGGACCCGTCCGCCGCGCTCTTCGATATAGCCTTGCGCGGCCTGGGGAAAGAGGGCATCCAGCATCACCCTCGGGATCAGCATGTCCGAGGCCTTGCGATTGGCGCCCAGGCTGTCTCGCAACACCGCCAGGAAGACCTTGGCGGAAGCCCGCTCGATCGGCGTGTTCAGGGCCGCCAGGCACAGCGGCCGCCACATCAGGCGGGTCAGGCGCGCGGTCTGGCCGAAGCGCTCCAGCAGTTCGGCCACGCTGCAGTCGGTGTTCAGGCCCCACTGCATCCAGCGCGCGCTGGTGCTGAAGCGCGCCAGCGCCAGCTTGTCGTCGCGGTCCAGGCCTTTCGCGCGCAACAGCGCCAGCAGCATGTGCAGCGGCGCCGGCAGGGGCGGGGCGACGAAGTCCAGCAGCCCGCTGCCGGGCGGATAGCGCATTTGCAGCGGCAGGCGCAGCAGCGCATCGCGCTCCGCGACGCCGACCCGGCGCAGCAGCGCCAGCGTCTGCGCATAGGCGCCCAGCATGATGTGCTGGCCGTTGTCGAGCAGGGCTTCCTTCGCCTGCACGGCACGGGCGCGGCCGCCCAGGGTGCGGGCGGCTTCGAACAGCGTGACCCGCGCGCCGCGCGACGCCAGTTCGACGCCGGCGGCGCAGCCGGCCCAGCCGCCGCCAATGACGGCAACGCGCGGACCGGCGGCAGCCTTCCGCTTATCCGCGGACATAGGTCTTCCACGCCAGCCACAGCTTGCGCAGCGGCGTGAGGGAGATGCGCTGGTTCAGGACCTTGAAGTCGTCGCGCTCGATCTCGTCGAGCACGGTGCGGTAGATCGCCGCCATCATCAGGCCGGGACGCTGGGCGCGCCGGTCTTCCTTCGGCAGCAGGGCGAAGGCTTCGTCGTAGATGGCGCGCGCACGGTCGGCCTGGAACTTCATCAGCGCCTCGAACTTCTCGTTGTGGCGGAAATTCAGGATGTCCGCGGCGGTCACGTTGAACTGCTGCAGTTCGTTGACCGGCAGGTAGATGCGGCCCTTGCGCGCGTCGTCGCCGACGTCGCGGATGATATTCGTCAGCTGGAACGCCAGGCCCAGCTTCTCGGCATACTGCAGGGTCCGGGGATTCGTGACGCCGAAGATGCTGGCCGACAGGATGCCGACCACGCCCGCCACATGCCAGCAGTATTTGCGCAGGCCGGCGTAATCGAGGTAGCGCGACTGGTCGAGGTCCATCTCCATGCCGTCGATGATGGCCTGCAGGTGCTGCTCCTGCAGATTGTAGGCGGCCAGGTGGGGCTGCAGCGCCTGGGTCACCGGGTGGGTCGGCGCGCCTTTATACATCGCGGACACTTCGGTGCGCCACCAGGCCAGCTTGATGCGCGCGACCGACTGGTCGTGGGTCTCGTCGACGGTGTCGTCGACCTCCCGGCAGAATGCATACAGCGCCGTGATCGCCCTGCGGCGCTCGGGCGGCAGGAACAGGAAGCTGTAGTAGAAGCTGGAGCCGCTTTGGACGGTCTTTTGTTGGCAGTAGTCGTCGGGAGACATAAATAATAGTGGTTGATGCCTGATGCTAGTCCGCTATTTTACATGCGGAACGCTCGCCACAGCAGTATCGCCCAGTCGAGCCGCCTGAGCTGGGGCCGGCGCCGGAACACATCGTAGTCGGCGCGCTCGATCCCTTCGAGGATCCGCAGCCCGCCCTGCACGACCAGGCGCAGCTCCCAGCCTATCCGTCCCGGCAGGCGGGTGGCCAGCGGCGCGCCCTCCAGCATCAGGGCGCGCGCCCGTTCGACCTCGAAGCGCATCAGGGCGCGCCAGGCGGGGCCGGTGTGGCCCCGGGCGATCTCTTCTTCGCCGATCTCGTGGCGGACCAGGTCTTCCTGCGGCAGGTAGATACGGCCTTTCTCGATGTCGATGCCGACGTCCTGCCAGAAGTTGATCAGCTGGAGGGCCGAGCAGACCGCATCCGATTCGCGCAGGCTGGACTCGTCCACGGTGCCGTAGAGGCCCAGCATCAGGCGCCCGACCGGATTCGCGGAGCGCCGGCAATAATCGAGCAGGGCTGTATAGTCGGGGTAGCGGGTGGTGACCACGTCCTGGCGGAAGGCGCTCAACAGGTCGCGCAGCGGCTGCAGGGGCAGGGCGTGGCGCCGCAGGGCGTCGGCCAGGCGCGCGAACATCGGCGTGGCGGGACGATCGCCGCGCTCGATGCCGTCCAGCGCGGCATCGTAGGCATCCAGCGCGGCAAGACGCTCGGCCGGCGCGGCATCGCCTTCGTCGGCGATGTCGTCCGCGCTGCGCGCGAAGGCGTAGATCGCCTCGATCGCCGGCACCAGGCGGCGCGGCAGCAGGATGGAAGCGACAGGAAAGTTTTCGTAATGGTCTATGGGCATGGGGCGGACATCGAGAACTGACTCTAACGTCATTTACTGGCTGTGTTTGCATGATTATAATTGTTGCGCTTTAAGACAAGAATATTGCCGCCCTCGCCGCGGCCTTCCCCCGAGAGGAAACCACCGTGCAAGTACTCCGCATTCCCGTTCCGCGCACCCTGATCGCCGCTGCCCTCGCCCTGTCCCTGCTGGCCGCCTGCTCGAAGGATGCGCCGCCTCCCGAGGACGTGCGTCCGGTGCGGGTGCTGACCCTGGCTGCCGGCGGCGTGCAGGACAGCGCCGAATTTTCCGGCGACGTGCGGCCGCGCTACGAGTCGCGCCTCGGCTTCCGGGTCGGCGGCAAGATCAGCGCGCGCAAGGTGGACGTTGGCACCAGCGTCAAGCGCGGCACCGTCCTGATGCAGCTCGATCCCCAGGACCTGCGTCTCGGCCAGGCCCAGGCCCAGGCCAATCTGCGCGCGGCCCAGACCAATGCCGAACTGGCGCGTGCGGAGCTGAAGCGTTACCAGGATCTGCGCAGCCAGAATTTCGTCAGCCAGGCCGTGCTCGACCAGAAGGTCGCGGCGGCCCATTCCAGCCAGGCCAGCGCAGAAGCCGCGCGCGCCCTGCTGCGCGAGCAGGCCAACCAGACCGGCTATGCGAGCCTGGTGTCGGATGTCGACGGCGTGGTGACCGGCATCGATGCCGAAGTCGGCCAGGTGGTGCAAGCCGGCACGCCGGTGGTGCGGGTCGCGCGCACCGACGAGAAGGAAGTCGTGATCGGGGTGCCGGAAGACCAGGTCGAGCAGCTGCGCCACATGGGCCAGGTGAAGGTGCGCCTGTGGGCCGATCCCGATCGCAGCATTCCCGGCACGATCCGCGAGGTGTCGCCGGTGGCCGATCCGGCGACCCGTACCTATACCGTGAAGGTGTCGATTCCGCCCAGCGAAGACGTGCGGCTGGGGATGACCGCCGTGGTCGAGCTGGTCCGCCAGGCCGGCGCGGCCGCCGGCACGCAATTGCGCGCGCCGCTCTCCGCGCTGGTGCAGAACCAGGGCGGCAGCGCCGTCTGGGTGATCGACAAGGCCAACGACGTACAGCAGGTCCGGCTGCAGCCGGTGCAGGTGGCCGGCGTGGCCGGCAACGACGTGCTGCTGAACGGCGGCGTGCGTCCCGGGCAGACCATCGTCACCGCCGGCGTCAACCTGCTGAAGAATGGCCAGAAGGTGAAGATCCTCACCGCGGACGTCGCGCGCCGCGCCGACGCGGAGCTTGAAGCGGCCGGTGGTGGAGCCCGCAAATGAGGGGATTCAACCTGTCGCGCTGGGCGCTGGAAAACATTCCGCTGACCCGCTACCTGATCGCCGTCCTGCTCCTGCTGGGCATCCTCAGCTACAACCAGCTGGGCCAGGACGAGGATCCTCCCTTCACCTTCCGCGCGATGGTGATCCAGGCCCGCTGGCCGGGCGCCACCGCCGTGCAGATGGCCCAGCAGGTGACGGACCCGCTGGAGCGCAAGCTGCAGGAAACGCCCTACGTCAACCGCATCCGCAGCTTTTCCAAGCCGGGCGAGACCACCATCATCCTGGAGCTGCGGGAATCGACGCCGCCATCGGCGGTGCCGCCGACCTGGTACCAGGTGCGCAAGAAGATCGGCGATATCGCCCTGACCCTGCCGCAGGGCGTGATCGGACCCTTCTTCAACGATGAATTCGGCGATACCTACGGCTCCATCTTCGCGCTGTCCGGCGACGGCTTCACCTACGCCGAGATGCGCGACTATGCCGACTTCGTGCGGCAGCAGCTGCTGGGCGTGCCGCTGGTCGCCAAGGTCGAGCAGTTCGGGGTGCAGCAGGAGAAGATCAACATCCTGTTCTCGCAGCAGAAGTTCGCCCAGCTGGGCGTGCCTTTCGATGCCATCGTCAACCAGATCGCGACCCAGAACGGGGTCGAGTCGGCCGGCGTGCTGGTGACGCCGGGCGAGAACCTGCAGGTGCGGGTCACCGGTGCCCTGAAGTCGCCGAAGCAGCTGGAGGACCTCAGCCTGCGCGCCGGGAACACCACTTTCCGCCTGGGCGACTTCGCCACCGTGCAGCGCGCCTACGAGGATCCGCCGCACGACAAGATGCGCTTCAACGGCAAGGAAGTGATCGGCCTGGGCGTGTCGATGGAGAAGGGCGGGAACATCATCCAGCTCGGCAAGGGCCTGGAGCAGACCGTGGCCCGCATCAAGTCCCAGCTGCCGGTCGGCATCGAGCTGGCGCGTGTGTCGAACCAGCCGGCCGCGGTCACGGCGTCCGTCAGTGAATTCATGCACACCCTGGTCGAAGCGGTGGTAATCGTGCTGGTCGTGTCCTTCCTGGCGCTGGGCCTGCACAGCAAGCCGCGCTGGCGCGTCGACGTGCGCCCCGGCCTGGTGGTGGCGCTGACGATTCCGCTGGTGCTGGCGATCACCTTCCTGTTCATGAACCTGCTCGATATCTCGCTGCACAAGGTGTCGCTGGGCGCGCTGATCATCGCCCTCGGCCTGCTGGTGGACGATGCCATCATCGCCGTCGAGATGATGGTGCGAAAGATGGAGGAGGGCATGTCGCGCTTCGAGGCGGCCACCTTCGCCTATACCTCGACCGCCTTCCCGATGCTGACCGGGACCCTGATCACCGCCGCCGGTTTCCTGCCGATCGGCCTGGCGAAATCCGCGGCCGGCGAATACACCTTCTCGATGTTCTCGGTGAATGCGCTGGCGCTGGTGATTTCCTGGGTCGTCGCGGTGACCTTCACGCCATACATCGGCTTCGTCCTGCTGAAGGTGCAGCCGCATCCGGCCGGCGAGCACGGCGGCCACGACGTCTTCGACACGCCCGGCTACGAGCGTTTCCGCCGCCTGGTGAGCCGCTGCGTGGAATGGCGCAAGACCACGATTGCGCTCTCGCTGGCGGTGTTCGCGCTGGGCGTGTTCGGCTTCAAGTTCATCGAGAAGCAGTTCTTCCCGGATTCCAGCCGCCCCGAGCTGATGGTCGAGATGTGGCTGCCGGAAGGCACCAGCTTTGCCGCCAACGAGGCGCTGGTGAAGAAGTTCGAGACCTGGGTCCGCCGCCAGCCCGAGCTGGAGAGCGTGACCAGCTATGTGGGCACCGGCAGCCCGCGCTTCTACTTGCCGCTGGACCAGATCTTCCCGCAGTCGAACGTCTCGCAGATGGTGGTGCTGCCGAAGGACACCCATATGCGCGAAGCCCTGATGCACAGGATCGAGGCAGTGCTGAAGACCGACTTTCCGGAAGTGCGGGGGCGGGTGAAGCTGCTGCCGAACGGGCCGCCGGTGCCGTATCCGGTGCAGTTCCTGGTTTCCGGTCCGGACATCGCCGTGGTGCGCGGCGTGGCCGACCAGGTCAAGGAGATCATGCGCGCGAATCCGAATGCGGTGGGCGTGAACGACAACTGGAACGAGTCGGTGAAGGTGCTGCGGCTCGACCTCGACCAGGACAAGCTGCGCGCCCTCGGCGTGACCAGCCAGGCGGTGCGCCGCACCGTCGCCACCGTGCTGTCCGGCACCACCATCGGCCAGTTCAGGGAGAGCAACCGCCTGATCGACATCGTGGTGCGCCAGCCGGTCGAGGAGCGTTCGACCATGTCGGTGCTGGCGAATGCGAATATCGCGACGCCGTCCGGCAAGCCGGTAACGCTGTCGCAGGTCGCGCGCATCGAGTTCGTGTGGGAGCCGGGCGTGGTATGGAGGGAAGGGCGCGAGTGGGCGATCATGGTGCAATCCGACGTGGTGCCCGGCATCCAGGGCGCGACGGTGTCGACCCAGGTCGGCGAGAAGCTGGCCGCGCTGCGCGCCAAACTGCCGGCCGGCTACAAAGTCACCCTGCGCGGCGCGGCGGCCGACAGTTCGGAAGCGGAGGCCTCGATCTCGGCCAACGTGCCTTTGGTGCTGTTCATCGTGTTCACCCTGCTGATGCTGCAGCTTCATAGCTTTTCCCGATCCGTGCTGGTGTTCCTGACCGGGCCATTGGGCGTGGCCGGCGCGGCGATGGCACTGCTGCTGCTGGGTCGCCCCTTCGGTTTCGTCGCCAACCTGGGTGTGATCGCGCTGTTCGGCATGATCATCCGGAATTCCGTGATCCTGGTCGACCAGATCGAGAAGGATATCGCCGCCGGAGCCGAAGCCTGGGATGCGATCGTCGAAGCGGCGGTGCGGCGCTGCCGTCCCATCCTCCTGACGGCGGCCGCGGCGGCGCTGGCGATGATTCCGCTGTCGCGTTCCGTATTCTGGGGGCCGATGGCGGTGGCGATCATGGGCGGCCTGCTGGTGGCGACCGCGCTGACCCTGCTGTTCCTGCCGGCGCTGTATGCCGCATGGTTCCGGGTGAAGAAGCCGGATTCGGCTCATCCGCACGGCAGAATGAAAAATCGCCCAATGGTGTCAGAAAATCCAGTAAAATAACTGGTTGAAGTTGTAGCCCCTAAACAGATGGAGTGCAGGGCGACCGGAAGTATCGTCGGGCGCCCTTTGTTTTTGCGGCAAGATGCAATCCTGAGCGAGGATGGCGAAATTGGTAGACGCACCAGGTTTAGGTCCTGACGCCAGCAATGGTGTGGGGGTTCGAGTCCCCCTCCTCGCACCACGAATAATTATTTTTTTGGACGATTTTTACAATGGCAACTGCAGTCGAAAACCTGGGTAAACTCGAGCGTCGCTTGACTCTCACTTTTCCGCTGAGCGACGTACGTACGGAAGTTGAAAAGCGCCTCAAGAAGCAGGCCAAGACCGCGCGTGCGCCGGGCTTCCGTCCGGGCAAGGTTCCTCTGAAAATGGTTGCGGCTCAGTACGGCTTCCAGATCGAATCTGACGTGCTGAACGACAAGGTTGGCCAGGCATTCGGCGAGGCCGCCGAAGAGAACCAGCTGCGCGTTGCCGGCATGCCGAAAATCGAGCCGAAGGAAGACGCACCGGAAGGCATGCTGGCCTTCGACGCCACTTTCGAAGTCTACCCGGAAGTGACCCTGCCGGACCTGGCGGGCATCGAAGTCGAGACCGTCAAGGCCGACGTTTCGGACGCCGAGATCGACAAGACCATCGACATCCTGCGCAAGCAGCGCGTGCACTTCCACACCAAGGGCGAAGCCGGTGAGCACGGCGACGGTGGTGAGCCTGTCGCAGCCAACGGCGACCGCGTGACCGTCGACTTCGTCGGCACCATCGACGGCGTCGAGTTCGCCGGCGGCAAGGCCGAGAACTACGCATTCGTGCTGGGCGAAGGCCGCATGCTGCCGGAATTCGAAGCCGCCACCGTCGGCCTGAAAGTGGGCGAGTCGAAGTCCTTCCCGCTGGCCTTCCCGGAGGACTACCATGGCAAGGACGTGGCAGGTAAAACCGCCGAGTTCACCATCACCCTGAAGAACCTGGAGTGGGCGCACCTGCCGGAAGTCGACGCCGAGTTCGCCAAGTCGCTGGGCATCGAAGACGGCAGCGTCGAAAAGATGCGCGAAGACATCAAGGTCAACCTGGAGCGTGAAGTCAACGCCCGCATCAAGGCCCGCAACAAGGAAGCCGTGATGGACGCCCTGGTCAAGGCCACCGAGATGGACGTGCCGAAGGTCATGATCGAGCAGGATTCGCAGCGCCTGGCCGAGCAGACCCGCCAGGACATGGCCCAGCGCGGCATGGACGTGAAGAGCCTGCCGTTCCCGGCCGACCTGTTCGCCACCAAGGCCGAGCGCCGCGTGCGCCTGGGCCTGATCCTGTCGCAGCTGGTGGGTGACAACAACCTCCAGGCTACCCAGGAGCAGGTGAAATCGCAGATCGAAGACTTCGCACAAAGCTACGAAGATCCGAAGGAAGTCCTGAAGTACTACTATAGCGATCGTCGTCGCCTGGGCGAGATCGAGGCTCTTGTATTGGAAGAAAACGTCGTTAACTATGTGCTTGGCAAGGCAAAGGTGACGGCCAAGGACATCGCCTTTGACGAGCTGATGGGCAGCGCGCCGCAAGCCTGAGCTTGGTTGTAAGCTTGAGGTGACGAGCCTTGCCAACCGGCGCCGTGTGCGCCGGTTGGCGTCTCTGAACATCTTCTTTAAGGAAAGTGACAGGTATGAATCGTAATCCTGCGTTGGATACACAAGCCCTCGGCCTCGTGCCGATGGTGATCGAGCAGAGCGGCCGCGGCGAGCGTGCCTACGACATCTATTCGCGCCTGCTGAAAGAGCGCGTGATTTTCCTGGTCGGCCCTGTCAACGACCAGATGGCCAACCTGATCGTGGCTCAGATGCTGTTCCTGGAGAGCGAGAATCCCGACAAGGATATTTCGCTCTACATTAACTCGCCGGGTGGTTCGGTGTCGGCCGGCCTGGCCATCTTCGACACGATGAATTTCATCAAGCCGGACGTGTCGACCCTGTGCACGGGCCTGGCTGCCTCGATGGGCGCCTTCCTGCTGGCCGCGGGCGCCAAGGGCAAGCGTTTCTCGCTGCCGAACTCGCGCGTCATGATCCACCAGCCGTCCGGTGGTTCGCAGGGCATGGCCTCGGACATCGAAATCCAGGCCAAGGAAATCCTGTACCTGCGCGAGCGCCTGGCACGCATCATGGCCGACAATACCGGCCAGACGATCGAGCAGATCCACAAGGACACCGACCGCGACCGCTTCATGTCGAGCGACGAAGCCGTGGAATATGGCCTGATTGACAAGGTCTTGACCAATCGCTCCTGAGCACCATAATAGGTGTTGCTGAAAGACGCCCGAGCGCAACAGCGTACCGGGCGTTCTTTTTTTATTTCAGGTAGCATGGAGAGGTGCGCACTTGTTGCGCCCCCGTATTAGCGTTATATTCGTAGCAATTCAACAGAAACCTGCCCCATGTCTGACAAAAAATCCTCTAGCGGCGAAAAACTCCTGTACTGCTCCTTCTGCGGCAAGAGCCAGCACGAGGTGAAGAAGCTCATCGCGGGACCGTCGGTCTTCATCTGCGACGAGTGCATCGACCTGTGCAACGACATCATCCGTGACGAGACTTCCAACGTCGAATCGGTGGCGGGCGCGAAGTCCGACCTGCCGACGCCGCACGAGATCGCCGAACTGCTCGACCAGTACGTGATCGGCCAGCAAACGGCCAAGCGCATCCTGTCGGTTGCCGTCTACAACCACTACAAGCGCCTCAAGCACCTCGGCAAGAAGGACGACATCGAGCTGTCCAAGAGCAATATCCTGCTGGTGGGCCCGACCGGTTCCGGCAAGACCCTGCTGGCGCAGACGCTGGCACGCATGCTGAACGTGCCTTTCGTCATTGCCGACGCGACCACGCTGACCGAAGCCGGCTATGTGGGCGAGGACGTCGAGAACATCATCCAGAAGCTGCTGCAGAGCTGCAATTACGAAGTCGAGAAAGCCCAGCGCGGCATCGTCTACATCGACGAGATCGACAAGATTTCCCGTAAATCCGACAATCCCTCGATCACCCGCGACGTCTCGGGCGAGGGCGTGCAGCAGGCCCTGCTGAAGCTGATCGAAGGCACCATGGCTTCGGTGCCACCGCAAGGCGGGCGCAAGCACCCGAACCAGGACTTCGTCCAGATCGACACGACCAATATCCTGTTCATCTGCGGCGGCGCCTTCGATGGCCTCGACAAGGTGATCCAGAACCGTTCGGAAAAGTCGGGCATCGGCTTCGGCGCCAACGTCAAGAGCCAGACCCAGCGCTCGGTCAGCGACGTGCTGATGGAAGCGGAACCGGAAGACCTGATCAAGTTCGGCCTGATTCCGGAGCTGGTGGGCCGTCTGCCGGTCGTCGCCACCCTGAGCGAACTGACCGAAGACGCGCTGATCCAGATCCTCGTCGAGCCGAAGAACGCCCTGATCAAGCAGTATTCGAAGCTGCTCGATATGGAAGGCGCGGAACTCGAAATCCGCCCGGCGGCCCTGCATGCGATCGCCAAGAGGGCGCTGGCGCGCAAGACCGGCGCACGCGGCCTGCGTTCGATTCTCGAACATGCGCTGCTGGACGTGATGTATGAACTGCCAAGCCAGCAAAATGTGGTGAAAGTCGTGATCGATGAAAATACGATCACGAACGGCGCGAAACCTTTGCTGATTTATAGCGAATCCGCAAAAGCCGCCGGCGAAAATTAAAAATTTCCGGACGCACACACAACAAAAGGTCTTGAAACGCTGATTCTTGGCGGTACAATCAATCTCAACAAAAGACCAGGCTTCAATCGAAAAGCCACTCGTGATTCCGGTCGCGTGGTGGCTTTTTTATTTTCAAAACTGGCTTTTGTCAGAACGGCTAAGTGTAAATAACTGTTGCGATAGAAAATTATTTTTCGGCCGCTCTTGTGAATTGACGGTGGACTCCCAACATCGTCAACACGCTTTTTATAAGGTATGCCATGACGACTACTAAATTTACTGAACAGATGACCTTGCCGCTGCTGCCGCTGCGCGACGTGGTCGTGTTTCCGCATATGGTGATACCTCTGTTCGTCGGCCGCCCGAAATCGATCAAGGCGCTCGAAGCCGCGATGGAACAGGGTAAGAGCATCATGCTCGCTGCCCAGAAAGCAGCTGCCAAGGACGAGCCCTCCGCCGCAGACATCTATGAAATCGGCTGCGTGGCCAATATTCTGCAAATGCTGAAGCTGCCCGACGGTACCGTGAAGGTGCTGGTCGAAGGCGCCCAGCGTGCCCGTATCAACCATATCACCGACGCGCCGAGCCATTTCGTGGCCGACCTGACCCCGATTAATTCCGAATCCGGCGACGATTCGGAAGTCGAGGCAATGCGCCGCGCGATCGTCCAGCAGTTCGACCAGTACGTCAAACTGAACAAGAAAATCCCGCCCGAGATCCTGGCTTCGCTGGCCGGTATCGACGACGCCGGCCGCTTGGCCGACACCGTTGCCGCCCACCTGCCGCTCAAGCTCGAGCAGAAGCAGGTCATCCTCGAGATCTTCAACGTCTCCAAGCGCCTGGAGCACCTGCTCGGCCAGCTGGAAGGCGAACTCGACATCCTGCAGGTGGAAAAGCGCATCCGCGGCCGCGTCAAGCGCCAGATGGAAAAATCGCAGCGCGAGTACTACCTGAACGAGCAGGTGAAAGCGATCCAGAAGGAACTGGGCGAAGGTGAAGACGGTGCCGACATCGAAGAGCTCGAGAAGAAGGTGATCGCAGCCAAGATGCCGAAGGAGGCCATGGAAAAGGCCCAGGCCGAGATCAAGAAGCTGAAGATGATGTCGCCGATGTCGGCCGAGGCCACCGTCGTGCGCAACTACATCGACACCCTGGTCGGCCTGCCGTGGAAAAAGAAATCCAAGGTCACCATCGACCTCGAGAAGGCCCAGCAGGTGCTGGAAGCCGATCACTACGGCCTCGACAAGATCAAGGAACGCATCCTCGAGTACCTCGCAGTGCAGCAGCGCGTCGACAAGCTGAAGGCGCCGATCCTGTGCTTCGTCGGTCCTCCGGGCGTGGGCAAGACCTCGCTGGGCGAATCGATCGCCCGCGCCACCAACCGCAAGTACGTGCGGATGGCGCTTGGCGGCGTGCGCGACGAGGCCGAGATCCGCGGTCACCGCCGCACCTACATCGGTTCGATGCCGGGCAAGGTGCTGCAGTCGCTGTCGAAGGTCGGCGTGCGCAACCCGCTGTTCCTGCTCGACGAGATCGATAAGATGGGCGCGGACTTCCGCGGCGACCCGTCGTCGGCATTGTTGGAGGTGCTGGACCCGGCGCAGAACCATACATTCTCCGACCACTACGTCGAAGTCGACTTCGACCTGTCGGACGTGATGTTCGTGGCGACCTCGAACTCCTTCAACATCCCGCCGGCGCTGCTGGACCGGATGGAGGTGATCCGCCTGTCGGGCTACACCGAAGACGAGAAAACCTCGATCGCCCAGCGCTACCTGCTGCCGAAGCAGATCAAGAACAACGGCCTGAAGGAAGAAGAGATCAAGGTCGAGGAATCGGCGATCCGCGACATCATCCGCTACTTCACTCGTGAAGCGGGCGTGCGTTCGCTCGAGCGCGAGATCTCGAAGATCTGCCGCAAGGTCGTCAAGATGCTGCTGCTGAAGAAGGACAACAAGCGCGTCATCGTCAACGGCAAGAACCTGGACAAGTTCCTGGGCGTGCGCCGCTTCGACTTCGGCGTGGCCGAGAAGGATAACCAGGTCGGTCAGGTGGCTGGCCTCGCATGGACCGAAGTGGGCGGCGACCTGCTGACCATCGAAGCCGTGCAGGTGCCGGGCAAGGGCGCCGTCATCCGTACCGGTACGCTGGGCGACGTGATGAAGGAATCGATCGAAGCGGCCCGCACCGTGGTGCGTTCGCGTGCTGCGCGCCTGGGCATCAAGAACGAGGTGTTCGAGAAGACCGACATCCACATCCACCTGCCGGAGGGTGCGACGCCGAAGGACGGTCCGTCCGCGGGTATCGGCCTGACGACTGCGCTGGTGTCGGTGTTCACCGGCATCCCGGTCCGCGCCGACGTGGCGATGACCGGCGAGATCACGCTGCGCGGCGAAGTTCTGCCGATCGGCGGCCTGAAGGAAAAACTGCTGGCGGCCCAGCGCGGCGGCATCAAGACCGTGCTGATCCCCGAGCAGAACGTGAAGGACCTGGCCGAGATCCCGGACAACGTCAAGAACAAGCTCGAGATCGTTCCGGTGCGCTGGATCGAGAAGGTGCTGGAAGTGGCGCTGGAACGCGAGCCCGAGCCGCTGGTCGACGTGCCGGCCGTGGCCAGCAGCCCGGTGGCGGCGACCGCCGAAGGGCAGGGCGGCGTGGTCAAGCACTAAAGCAGGTTAGCAGTCGCACCGTCGTACCGTCGTCCCCGCACGGGCGGGGACCCAAGTTTGTTTGCGTTACGATTGCGCATGCAGAACCTGGGTCCCCGCCTTCGCGGGGAGTTTTTTTGGGCAATGCCACAAAAAACAAAGTTTTGAATCTCTTCCGGCCGTTCGAGAGGCAACGTTGCTTGACACAAAGTATTCCCGCCTTGTCTAATACGCGCTTGCGGTTTTTTGCCGAATGTCTAACGAGGGAAAAGAAGTGAACAAAACTGAACTGATCGAAGAAATTGCGAAGTCCGCGGACCTGACCAAAGCCTCTGCGGCACGTGCCCTCGACGCGATGATCGACGCCGTGACCAACACCCTGAAAAACAAGGACAGCGTGACCCTGGTCGGCTTCGGCACCTTCACCGTCGGCGAGCGCGCTGCGCGTACCGGCCGCGACCCGCGCACCAAGGAAGCCATCAAGATCAAGGCTGCCAATGTCCCGAAATTTAAGGCTGGTAAAGCCCTGAAAGATGCAGTAAACTAATGCCTTCGCTGCGCTGAGCGCGGCGGAAAGTGTCGCCTTATTGCGTGGAGCGGTAGTTCAGTTGGTTAGAATACCGGCCTGTCACGCCGGGGGTCGCGGGTTCGAGCCCCGTCCGCTCCGCCACCAAAAAGACGATACGCATGCAGCACAGAATCTGGAGCGGTAGTTCAGTTGGTTAGAATACCGGCCTGTCACGCCGGGGGTCGCGGGTTCGAGCCCCGTCCGCTCCGCCAGAATCAGGTGTGAAAAAAAGGCGAACCACGGTTCGCCTTTTTTTTCGGCTTTTTGTAATCGCATTTTCAACCTTGATTGGCTGACCATGTTTGAATTTATCCGTACCCACCAGCGGCTGATGCAGTTTTTCCTGCTCCTGCTGATCCTGCCTTCGTTCGTGCTCGTCGGCGTCAGCCAGTATGAGAAGCGCGGCAGCAACGATGGCGTGGCCAGCGTCGACGGCCGCACCATCACGCAGCAGGAATGGGAAGCGGCGCAGCGCCGCCAGATCGACCAGGCCCGCGCCATGATGGGCCCGCGCTTCGACCAGAAGCTGTTCGAGACGCCGGAAGCGAAGCAGGAAGTCCTGGACGGCCTGGTCGCCGAGCGTGCGATCAGTGCCGAAGTGGCGCGTAGCCACCTGGCCGTCGGCAATGCCTCGCTGGCCAAGGCGATTCAGGAACAGACCGGCCTGCGCAAGCCGGACGGCAGCTTCGACCTCGACGCCTACAAGGCCTTCCTGACCTCCCAGGGCCTGACCGCCCAGGCCTTCGAGCAGCGCATCGGCTACCAGATGGCCGTGCAGCAGCTGGCCGAATCGGTGCAGGCAACGGCCTTCGCGCCGCGCTCGGTCGCCGGCCGCCTGTCGGACATCAACGACCAGCAGCGCGAGGTGCAGGAACTGCTGTTCCCGATCGCGAACTACGCGTCGCAGGTCAAGGTCACCGACGACATGATCAAGGCCTACTACGACAAGAACGCGACCCTGTTCCAGGTGCCGGAGCAGATCAAGGCCGAATACGTGGTGTTCAACGCCGATACCGTCGAGAAGCAGGTGAGCGTCAGCGACGCGGAAATCGCGGACGCCTACAACAAGAACAAGGCCCGCTTCGCCACCCCGGAAAAGCGCAGCGCCAGCCACATCCTGATCACCGTGCCGAAGGACGCCAAGCCGGCCGACGACGCCGCTGCCAAGGCCAAGGCGCAGGCCATCCTGGCTGAAGTCCAGAAGAACCCGAACGAGTTCGCGAAGTTCGCCAAGGCGCAGTCGCAGGACCCGGGCTCGGCGGAACTGGGCGGCGACCTCGGCGTGGTCGAGAAGGGCCTGTTCGACAAGCCGGTCGAAGATGCGATCTACAAGCTGAAGGAGGGCGAAGTCAGCGGCCTGGTGCGATCGAGCTTCGGTTACCACATCGTCAAGGTGACCAAAGTCGTGCCGTCCACCCAGAAGACCCTGGAAGAAGCCAAGCCGGAGATCGTTGCCGACCTGAAGAAGACCAAGCTGTCGAACAAGTATTCGGAACTGGCCGAGATCTTCTCGAATACCGTGTACGAGCAGTCGGACAGCCTGAAGCCGGTGGCCGACAAGCTGGGCCTGACTATCCAGACCGTCGAGGGCCTGACCCGTACGCCGAACCCGGCGCTCGGCAATGCGCCTGTCAACAACGACAAGTTCCTGAAGGCGATCTTCTCCCAGGACGCCATCGCCAACAAGCGCAACACCGAGGCGGTGGAAGTCGCGCCGAGCACCCTGGTGGCGGGTCGCGTGGTCGAGTTCAAGCCGGCCGCCAAGCGTCCGCTGGCCGAAGTGGCCGACCAGATCCGCCAGCGCGTGACCCAGGAAGAAGAACTGCGCCTGGCACGCCAGGTCGGCGAAGCCAAGCTGGCCGCGCTGAAGGCATCCGGCGACGCCGCCGGGTTCGGCGACGTGAAAGTCCTGTCGCGCACCATGACCACGGATCCGGGCATCAACCACGCCGCTGCGCTGGCCGTGCTGAAGGCCGACGTGAGCAAGCTCCCGGCCTATATCGGCGTCGAGCTGCCGGGCCAGGGTTATGGCATCTACCGCATCGGCAAGGTGACCATGCCGGCAAAACCGGACCAGGATCGCCGCAAGCAGGAAGCCGACTCGATCGCCCGCGCCATCGGCAATGCCGAGACCCACGGCTACATCGAGGCGCTGAAGAAGAAGGCCAAGGCCAAGCTGAACGTCAAGGCGGCCGACCTGGGGACCAGGTCCGAGTGATCGCCCAGGCGTAAAAAGAAAGCCCGGTTCGCTTGTGCGGCCGGGCTTTTTCTATGGCGCTGTTCGCGCCAAGTGTGGAATCTTTTCTGCAAGCCTGCGGTCCAACGTCGACCTGAACCGTTGACGGAGGCCCCATGCAGGCACGGCAGTTCGAACAGTTCCTGCAACGCCTGTCCAGCCTGACCCGGCGGCAACGCGACCGCCTGCTCGACCTGCTGCAATCGGCGGCCGGCCTCGACCGTGTACTCGAGATCGTCGAGCAACCCGCCACACCACTTTGCTGCCCGCACTGCCAGACCAACAATCCGTATCGTCACGGTCACGCGCACGGACTGCAGCGTTATCGCTGTTGCAGCTGCCATCGCACCTTCAATGCCCTCAGTGGCACGTCGCTGGCCCGGCTGCGCTACCGGCATTCGCGCGGGAGGTCGGGATTTCACATGAGGCTATCAACGCGAGCGCCGGCGAAAGAAAGCGCGGTGCGCTGCACATCCAGAACGTGAACGCCTATCACAGCCGGATGCGCACCTGGCTGCTGCCTTTTCGCGGCATCGCCAGCCGATACCTGAGCCACTACTTCGGCTGGCGCTGGGCGCTGCATGGCCAGCGTATTGCCTGCCCAGACGCCTTTTTGAGAGCGGCGCTGGGCAGATTCAACACTTAGCGCGAACAGCACCTTTTCTATTATTGGGCTGCGTGCAACTTGCGCGCGGCAGCCAGGAAATCCTCTTTCGAAATATCCGCCAGCTCCGCCACCTCCGCCTGCGGATACTGCACGAAATTCCGGTCGATCGACCGCAGGTAAGCCGGGTCATAGTGCTGCACCAGCAGCTCGTCGACCAGCTCCGGCAACTGGCCGCCGTTCGCCATCCCGTGCCAGGCATCGATCCTGGGCCGGCCATGCAACTGCACCAGATGGTCGAGCTGGCGGTTCAGGGCCGAGGGATCGGCGCAGAAGTGCCGGTAGTCCTCCATCAGCAGGCGCACGCGGTTCGGGCGCGACAGGGTCAGCGAAATGCAGGGCGAGGCGCGCATGCGCTCCATCACTGCCTCCGGCACGCGCAGGTTGCCGACCTTCTTGCTCTCCGATTCGACGAACACCGGCTTGCTCGGGTCGAAGCGGCGCAGCTTGTCCCAGATGCGGGTCTCGAACATCTTCTGGCTGGGCTGGGGCTCGTTCGGCAGGTGACCCAGCACCGATCCGCGATGGGCAGCCAGGCGCTCGAGGTCGAGCACCTGGGCGCCGATCGCGTCCAGGGTCTCCAGCAGGCGGCTCTTGCCGCTGCCGGTGGTGCCGCAGATGACGCGGAACTGCAGTTCGGGCGGCTGGGCCAGTGCGTCGTTGACGAAGCCGCGGAAGGCCTTGTAGCCGCCGTCCAGCTGGACCACCGGCCAGCCGATCTTGGCCAGGATGTGGGCCATCGAGCCGCTGCGGTTGCCGCCGCGCCAGCAGTAGACCAGGGGCTTCCAGTCGCGCGGCTTGTCGGCGAACAGGGTGTCGATCGCATGGGCGATATTGCGCGCTACCAGCGGCGCCCCGATCTTTTTCGCTTCGAAGGCGCCGACCTGCTTGTAGGTGGTGCCGACCAGGATGCGTTCCACGTCGTTCAGCACCGGGCAGTTGATGGCGCCGGGAATATGGTCGAGCGCGAACTCCGATTCGCTGCGCGCGTCGATGATGGTGTCGAATTCGTCGAGCTGCGGCAGGACGTCGTTGAAGCTCAGGACTGCGGGGTATTTCATTATTTATTGTTTGATCAGGGGAGCCAGTTGCGGCCAGATGTTATTGAGGATGACGGGGTGGGCCGTGGACAGCGGATGCATGCGGTCGGCCTGGAAGTTCGTCGGCACCAGATCCACGCCCTGCAGCATGTAGGGCACCAGCGGCACCTTCAGCTGCGCCGAGAGTTCCTTGTACATGCCGGTGAAGCGTTCGGTGTAGGCGCGTCCGTAATTCGGCGGCATATGGATGCCGACCAGCAGGACCTTGGCCTTGTTCTGCTGCGACAGCTTGATCATGCTACGCAGATTGTCTTCGGCCGAGGCGATCGGCAGTCCGCGCAGGCCGTCGTTGGCGCCCAGTTCGAGCACCACCACGTTCGGCTTGTGCCGGGCCAGCAGGGCCGGCAGGCGGGTGCGCCCACCGCTGGTGGTGTCGCCGCTGATGCTGGCGTTGACGATGCGGGTGTCCAGCTTCTCGGCCTTCAGTTTCTGTTCGAGCAGGGCGACCCAGCCGCTGCCGCGCGCCAGACCGTATTCGGCGGACAGGCTGTCGCCCACCACCAGCACGGTTTTTGGTGCAGAATAGGCGCTCCCCGATGCGGCCAGCGCGAAGGCCGCAAGGACACCGATCGTCGTTTTCCTGGCATTGAGAGTGAGATGAGCAAGCATGCGTGATATTCCCGAGGCTACCAAAGATGGTGCAATGGTCCGGCATCCGGCAATCGAGGTAGCCGGCCTGTCGAAGCGGGTGGCGGACGCCAGCGGCGAACTCACCATCCTGCACAGTGTCGATTTTACCGTGCAACCGGCCGAGACGCTCGCCCTGGTCGGCGCCTCGGGTTCGGGCAAGTCGACCCTGCTGGGCCTGCTGGCCGGCCTCGACACGCCGTCGAGCGGCACCGTGAAGCTCGACGGCACCGATATCTTCGCCCTCGACGAGGATGGGCGCGCCGCTTTCCGCAAGGCCAAGCTGGGCTTCGTGTTCCAGTCCTTCCAGCTGCTGCCGCACCTGAGCGCCCTGGAAAACGTGATGCTGCCGCTGGAGCTTCGCGGCGATGCCGACGCGCGCGGCAAGGCCTCGAACATGCTGGGCCGGGTCGGCCTGGAGAGCCGCCTGCGCCACTATCCGAAGTACCTGTCCGGTGGCGAGCAGCAGCGCGTGGCACTGGCGCGCGCCTTTGTGACCGAGCCGCCGCTGCTGTTTGCCGACGAGCCTACCGGCAGCCTCGATGCCGCCACCGGCGAGTCGGTGATCCAGCTGATGTTCGAGCTGAACCGCGAACGCGGCTCGACCCTGGTACTGGTCACGCACGATCCGGCGATGGCGGCGCGTTGCGCGCGTACCCTCACCATTGCCGCAGGCCGGCTGGTGTAGAGTGGGCGCGGCCCGCCTAAGCACCTAGCGCCGACTCTACCAGGCGTCCGTGCCGGCAACCAGGGCGTTGAACACACTCCTTATCGCCTTCGGCAGCTCGCCCGCCGTCAACCCGATCGGTCCGGTACCATCCGCCACCAGCCAGTCGGCCGCCGCGCCGTGCATCCACACCGCGCCCAGCGCCGCCTCCCAGGCCGGCCAGCCCTGGGCCAGCAGGGCGCCGCAGAAGCCCGCCAGCACGTCGCCGCTGCCGCCGGTCGCCAGGCCCGGATTCCCGCTGGTGTTGACCGCCACGAAGCCATCCGGACGCGCGATCACGCTGCCCGCACCCTTCAGCACCACCACGCAGTTGAAGCGCATCGCCAGCTCGCGCGCGTGCTCCAGGCGGTCCGCCTGGACGATGGCGGCGGTCACGCCCAGCAGGCGCGCCGCTTCCAGGGGATGCGGGGTCAGGACCAGCGGCCCGCCGTGCGCCGCCAGGGCTTCCTGCAGTTCGCGGCGCGCGGATGTGAGGTTCAGCGCATCGGCATCCACCACCAGCGGTGCACGCGCCGCCAGCACCTGGCCGAACAGGTGGATGGCCGCATCCGCACTGCCCATGCCGGGGCCTGCGACCACGCTGCGGCACGAGAAATCGAGACCGGCGGCGTCGCGGAACATGATCTCGGGCTGCAGCGGATCCATGCTCATGCCCGGATCGAGCATGGCGGCGAAGACGCGCCCCGCGCCGCCGTACAGTGCCGCGCGTGCGGCCAGCACCGCCGCACCGGCCATCCCGCGCGCGCCGCCGAGCACGGCGACGTCGCCGAAGCTGCCCTTGTGGGAATTCTGGCGCCGCGGCCGCAGGGAGTCCGCGAGCAAGGCGGGGCCGTTCAGCACGGCCTGGGCCGACTCGCCATGCAGTCCCTCGCTGCCCAGCATGTCGACAAGCACGTCGCCTGCGTGGTCGCAGCCGTCGCCCGTGTACAGGCCCGGCTTGTTGCCGAGGAAGGTAATGGTGTGGGTTGCCGTCACCGCGATGCCGTCCGCGCCATGCAGGCCGCCGGTATCGGCATCGAGGCCGCTGGGGACGTCGAGGGCCAGCACGGGACAGTCGACACCCGCCGTCCACGCGGCCAGCTCGCGCGCCCGCCCGGCCAGCGGGCGCGCGAGGCCGATGCCGAACAGGGCGTCGACCACCAGCCGCCACGGCCGGGCCGCCGGGATCTCGTCGACGAAGCGGGCGCCGGCCTCGCGGGCCCGCTGCAGTGCGCGTCCCGCCTCGAAGGAGGGTTCGCGCTCGGCGGCCAGGTGCAGCACCTCGACCTCGGCGCCGGCGCGTGCGAGGTGGGCGGCCAGTTCGAGGCCGTCGCCGCCGTTGTTGCCGGGACCGGCCAGCACCAGCACCGCGCCCGAAGCCTCGCCGTCCAGCAGTTCGCGCGCGTAGTCCGCGGCGGCGCGGCCGGCGCGCTCCATCAGTTCGCCATGCGCGAGATGGGCCTGGGCGGCGTGTTCGATGGCGCGGATCTGCGCGCAGCTGTAGAGCAGGGTATCCATGGTGCCTCCTGGTGGACGGGAATGCTGTCGATACCCGGTATTGTCGCCAAAATCGGGCCGGCGCGCGAGACGCGACTACAATAGCCTGGATTTTCCGGCAACGACTTGGAGACACTATGGATTGGCAGTTCTGGATCGACCGCGGCGGCACCTTCACCGACATCGTGGCGCGTCGCCCCGATGGCACCCTCGCCACCCACAAGCTGCTGTCCGAGAATCCCGAGCAATACCGCGACGCGGCCGTGGCCGGGATCCGCCACCTGCTGGGCCTGGAGGCCGGCGACGCGGTGCCGGAAGGCGCCATCGAAGCGGTCAAGATGGGCACCACGGTCGCCACCAATGCGCTCCTGGAACGCAAGGGCGAGCCGACCGCGCTTGCCATCACCCGCGGATTCCGCGACGCGCTGCGTATCGCCTACCAGAACCGGCCGCGCCTGTTCGACCGCCACATCGTGCTGCCCGAGCTTCTGTATGGGCGCGTGATCGAGATCGACGAGCGCATCGGTGCCCACGGCGACGTGGTGCTGCCGCTCGACGAGGCCAAGGCGCGCCGCGAGCTCCAGCAAGCCTGGGACGCCGGCCTGCGCAGCCTGGCCATCGTCTTCATGCACGGCTACCGCTACACGCAGCATGAGGCGGCGGTGGCCCGCATCGCCCGCGAGATCGGCTTCACCCAGGTCTCGGTGTCGCATCAGGTGAGCCCGCTGATGAAGCTGGTCGCGCGCGGCGACACCACGGTGGTCGACGCCTACCTGTCGCCGATCCTGCGCCGCTACGTCGACCAGGTCGCGGATGAGCTGCCCGGCGTAAACTTGCAGTTCATGCAGTCGAGCGGCGGCCTGACCGACGCGCGCGCCTTCCAGGGCAAGGACAGCATCCTGTCCGGTCCGGCCGGCGGTATCGTCGGCATGGTGCGTTCCAGCCGCCTGGCCGGCTTCGAGCGCGTGATCGGTTTCGACATGGGCGGTACCTCGACCGACGTCTCGCATTTTGCCGGCGACTTCGAGCGTGTCTTCGAGACCCAGGTGGCCGGCGTGCGCATGCGCGCGCCCATGATGAGCATCCACACGGTGGCGGCTGGCGGCGGCTCCATCCTGCACTTCGACGGCAGCCGCTACCGCGTGGGGCCGGACAGCGCCGGCGCCAATCCCGGCCCGGCCAGCTACCGCCGCGGCGGGCCGCTGACCGTCACCGACTGCAACGTCATGCTCGGCAAGATCCAGCCGCGGCACTTCCCGCGCCTGTTCGGCGCCACCGGCGACCAGCCCCTCGACGTCGATGCCGTGCGCGCCGGATTCAGCGCGCTGGCGGAGCGGATCGGCGCGGCCACCGGCAGCATGCCGGCGCCGGAAGCGGTGGCCGAAGGCTATATCCGGATCGCGGTCGGCAATATGGCGAATGCGATCAAGCAGATCTCGGTGCAGCGCGGCCACGACGTGACCGGCTACACGCTCACCAGCTTCGGCGGCGCCGGCGGCCAGCACGCCTGTCTGGTGGCGGATGCGCTGGGCATGAAGACGGTATTCATCCACTCACTGGCGGGCGTGCTGTCGGCCTACGGCATGGGCCTGGCCGACCAGAGCGCGATGCGCGAACGCGCGGTCGAGCGCCGCCTGGCCGATATGCGCGGCGACGAACTGTCCGCCGGACTCGACGAACTTGCCGCGCGGGCGCGCGAGGAACTGCTGGCCCAGGGCGTGCCGATTGACCGCATCGACATCCTGCGCCGCGTCCACCTGCGCTACGAAGGCACGGATTCGGCCATCGTGGTGAGCCTTGGCACGCCCGCGGCCATGCAACAGGCTTTCGAGGACGCCTACAAGCGCCGCTTCTCCTTCCTCATGCCGGGCAAGGCCCTGGTGGTCGAGGCGGTGTCGGTGGAGGCGCTGGGCCGTTCCGATGCGCCGCCCGAAATAGCGCTCGACCTTACTGCAGCCGGCGCCACACCGGCCGCCCACGAGCGCGTGCGGATGTTCGCCGGCGGTGAGTGGCGCGACACCGCGGTCTACCTGCGCGCGGACGTGAAGCCGGGCGCCATCGTGAAAGGCCCGGCCGTCATCGCCGAGGCGAATGCGACCACGGTGGTCGAAGCCGGCTGGCAGGCCGAGGCCACCGCCTATGACCACCTGGTGCTGCGCCGCGTCGAGGCGCTGCCGGAACGTCACGCGATCGGCACCAGTGCCGATCCGGTGATGCTGGAAGTCTTCAACAACCTGTTCATGTCGATCGCCGAGCAGATGGGCTTGCGCCTGCAGAACACGGCCTACTCGGTCAACATCAAGGAGCGCCTCGACTTCAGCTGTGCGATCTTCGACCACGAGGGCAATCTGGTCGCGAATGCGCCGCACATGCCGGTCCACCTGGGCTCGATGGGCGAGAGCATCAAGGCGGTGATGCGCAAGAATGCGGGCAGGATGAAGCCCGGCGACGTCTACGTGCTCAACGACCCGTACAACGGCGGTACCCACCTGCCTGACGTGACGGTCATCTCGCCGGTGTTCGACGAGCCGGACGGACAGGCCGGGGAGCCGGACCTCCTGTTCTACGTCGGCTCGCGCGGCCACCATGCCGACATCGGCGGCACCACGCCGGGCTCGATGCCGCCGGACTCCTGCCACATCGAGGAAGAGGGCGTCCTGATCGACAATTTCAAGCTGGTCGACGGTGCGGACGGTGTGCTGCGCGAAGAAGAAACGCGCGCCATGCTGGCCGCGGCGCGTTGGCCGGCCCGCAATCCGGATCAGAACCTGGCCGACCTGCGTGCCCAGGTCGCGGCGAACCAAAAGGGCGTCGAGGAACTGCGCAAGATGGTCGCCTACTACGGCCTCGACGTGGTGCGCGCCTATATGGGCCACGTGCAGGACAATGCCGAGGAAGCGGTGCGGCGGGTGATCGCGGTGCTGAAGGACGGCTCGTACAGCTATGAGCTCGACAACGGCGCGCGTATCGAGGTCGCCATCCGGGTCGATGCGGCCGGGCGCAGCGCGGAGATCGACTTCAGCGGCACCTCCGGCCAGCTGCCGAACAACTTCAATGCGCCGTCCGCCGTGTGCATGGCGGCGGTGCTCTATGTGTTCCGTACCCTGGTCGACGACGAGATTCCGCTGAATGCCGGCTGCCTGAAGCCGTTGAAGGTGATCATCCCGCCGGGCTCGATGCTCAATCCGCATTATCCGGCCTCGGTGGTGTCGGGGAATGTCGAGACCTCGACCTGCATCACCAATGCACTGTACGGGGCGCTGGGCGTGATGGCGGCCTCGCAGGGGACGATGAACAACTTCACCTTCGGGAATGCGCGCTACCAGTACTACGAGACCATCTCCGGCGGCTCCGGCGCGGGAGAAGGCTTCGACGGTACGGACGTGGTGCAAACCAATATGACCAACTCGCGCCTGACCGATCCGGAGATCCTCGAATTCCGCTTCCCGGTGCGGCTGGAGAGCTACGAGATCCGGCCGGAATCCGGTGGGGCGGGGCGCTGGCATGGGGGCAACGGCGGGGTGCGCAAGCTGCGCTTCCTGGAGCCGATGACGGCGGCGATCCTGTCGAACAACCGGGTGTTTGCGCCTTTCGGGATGGCTGGCGGGGAGCCTGGGGAGAAGGGCAGGAACCTGGTGCTGCGGGCCGATGGGCGGGTGGAGGCGCTGGGGCATATCGGGAAGGTCGATATGCAGGCTGGAGATGTGTTCGTGATCGAAACGCCCGGTGGCGGCGGCTACGGGGCGCGTTAACGGCTGCGCGTGGAAACTTGGGTGGATGGTGCCGGGGGCACGATCCCGCCTTCGCGGGGACGACGTGCAAACCTGCGTGACCCTAAGCGCCGTTGAGGAACGCGGCCGTGAAACCGTCGTTCCCGCGAAGGCGGGAACTCAGGTTCGTTCCGCAGTCCCCACCATGAAATTCACCCCGAAATACCATACTTCCGCTTGGCCGAAGCAAATTCCTCATCCAGCGCCTGCAAGCGCGGATGCCCCGGATCCAGCGCCCGGATATGCTCGAGCTGCTCGGCGCACAGGCCCGCCAGCGGGTGGTCCCAGCCCATCTCCAGGATCTGGCGGAGGATGCCGCCCACCACGGCGATCATCACCTGCAGGTTGCCCGGCGCCATATGCAGGGCTTCCAGCAGGGTCTGGACGGCGCCGCGCACGTCGCCCATATTGCGCTTCTCGTCGGCGACGCCGAGCAGGATCTGGGCCTGGGCGCGCAACTGCTTGCCCATGCCGTCCGCCAGGTCGGGGCGGCCGGCCTTCACGAACACGTTCATGGCCTGCTGCAGGGTCACGCTGCCGTCCTGTCCGTTCATGGCGGTCATCATGACTTCCGACGCTTCCTCGTCCATGC
The DNA here is from genome assembly GCF_056399665.1 of Massilia sp. 01N410. Taxonomy (NCBI): domain Bacteria; kingdom Pseudomonadati; phylum Pseudomonadota; class Betaproteobacteria; order Burkholderiales; family Oxalobacteraceae; genus Massilia; species Massilia sp. 01N410. Next base: position 216,387 of record NZ_JBFTRV010000009.1, read on the forward strand.
GGTGCTCGAGCAGGGAGCGGGTCAGGCCGACTTTCAGGTTCGGCGACAGCGCACTGCCGGCCCGTACCGCCGTCACCGCGCTGCGCAGGTCGGCGATGGCGCCGGCCTTGTTGCCGTTCGCATCGTGGAGCAGGGCGCCGGAGACCGCCATGCAGGCATCAAGTTCAGGCGTGCCGCGCAGCGAGCGTTCGAGGTCGCGCATCACGCCGACGGCCGCCGGCTGGTCGCCCTTGCGCACCAGGGCCTTGACCAGGTTGACGTGGTCTTCGGGATTGCGGAATTCGGAATAGCGCGAGCGCGTGACGACCTGCTTGAAGGACTTTTCGGCGGCGGCCACGTCGCCTGTCTCCAGCGCCACCTCGCCCAGCTTGCGCAGGCGCCGCACCATGTGGGGCGAGATGCCGACCGCTTCCTCCAGCGTCTTCTGGGCCTGCGTGTGGTCGCCGCGCTCCTCGTAGCAGCGCGCCAGCAGGTCGTAGGCGGCCATCAGGCGCGGGTTGTCGCGCACCAGCTGCTCGAGCAGCTCGACGCCTTCGTCGACGCGGTTCTGGAATACCAGGCTGCGCGCCAGTCCGAGCCTGGCCCAGCCCAGTGGCCGCGCGGCGATCAGCTGGCGGTACACGCCCTCCGCCTGTTCGTATTCCCTCAGCGAGACGTGCAGCTCGGCGCGCAGGCGGGCGAAGTCGACCGCGTGGCGCGGCTGGGCTTTGGCGGCGTCGACGCAGGTGCGGATGGCCGCGTGCGAATTGCCCTGGGCGACCTGCTGGTAGGCCGGCAACATGGCGCAGCGGCGGGCGAGGGCGCGCTGGACGCGCTGGTTCAGGACCTCGGCGGTGAAGGGCTTGAGGACGTATTCGGTGGGCGAGAGCTCGGCGGCGCTGACCACCTTGTCGTAGGCCGCCTCGGAGGTCAGCATGATGAAGATGGCCCAGGGCGGAATCAGCTTGTGGTGGCGCAGGTCTTCCAGCAGCTGCTGGCCGTCCTGGCCCTCGCTGCCGCTGCCGCCGCCGAGATCGTACTCGCAGAGGATGACGTCGTAGCCGCGCCGGCTCAGCTGCTTGACGGCCGTGCCGGCGTTGACGGCATACTCGACGCGCGAGATGCCGGACTGGTTGAGCATGTTCTGCAGGTTGGCCCGGATGCCGGGGTTCGGATCGACCACCAGTACCGTCAATTGGCTATTTTCTTGCATCGTTTTTCGCGTCCATGCTCAATGGGTCTCCGCCACTAAGATACCTATTCCTTGCCGTTCCGGCAACCATACCAGAAGGACCAGAGCCGCAGAAGGGGCGACGCTGTATAATAGCGGGCTATCTTCCACCCGCAGCCACGCTGCATCAACCGACTACCAAGCCATGTTGATTCTGCCGGGTTCCAATGCCCTCTCCGCCTTCCGTAGCCAACGCCTCCTCGCCCAGCTGCAAGCCGTCGCCCCGACGATTGCCGCGGTCCAGGCCCGTTTCTACCACTTCATCGACGCAAGCAGCCCACTGTCCACCGAGGACACTGAGCGCCTGTCGGCCATGCTCACCTACGGCGAGCCTGTGCTTGACCCGCAATACGAGGGCGTGACCGAGGAGTACTTCGTGATCCCGCGCCTGGGCACGATCTCGCCCTGGGCCTCGAAAGCGACCGACATCGCGCACAACTGCGGCATGGCCCACATCCACCGCATCGAACGCGGCGTGGCCTATACCGTGGTTCTTAAATCCGGCATTTTCGGCACCGGCATCAAGGCGCCGAAGAAGCTGGGCGCTGAAGAGGTCCAGGCCGTGGCAGCCCTGCTGCACGACCGCATGACCGAAACCGTGCTGCGCAGCGCCGACGAAGCCCAGGCACTGTTCAGCGAACTCGAAGGCCGCCCGCTCGAAGCCATCGACGTGCTGGGCAAGGGCCGGCTGGCGCTGGAAGAAGCCAACCGCGACATGGGCCTGGCCCTGGCCGAGGACGAGATCGACTACCTGTTCGACGCCTTTACCAAGGCCCGGCGCAACCCGACCGACGTCGAGCTGATGATGTTCGCCCAGGCGAACAGCGAGCACTGCCGCCACAAGATCTTCAACGCCGAGTGGACCATCGACGGCGTCAAGCAGGACAAGTCGCTGTTCCAGATGATCAAGAACACCCACCAACTGCAGCCCAAGGGCACGGTGGTGGCCTATAGCGACAACTCGGCGATCATGGTGGGCGCGGAAGCCATGCGTTTCTTCCCGCAACAGGGTGAAAGCGGCGGCCAGGAATACAAGCCCATGACCGAGCTGACCCACACGCTGATGAAGGTCGAGACCCACAACCACCCGACCGCGATCTCCCCGTTCCCGGGCGCCTCGACCGGCGCCGGCGGCGAGATCCGCGACGAAGGTGCGACCGGCCGCGGCGCCAAGCCGAAGGCCGGCCTGACCGGCTTCACCGTGTCGAACCTGGCGATCCCCGGCTTCGAACAGCCCTGGGAAGTGCCGGCCTACGGCAAGCCGGAACGCATCGCCTCGCCGCTGCAGATCATGGTCGACGGCCCGCTGGGCGGCGCCGCCTTCTCGAACGAATTCGGCCGTCCGGTGCTCGGCGGTTACTTCCGCACCTACGAGCAGAACGTCGGCAAGACGGCGCTGGGCGAGAACACCGTGTTCGGCTACCACAAGCCGATCATGATCGCCGGCGGCATCGGTAACATCTCGGACGCCCACACCCACAAGAACGACATTCCGGTCGGCAGCCTGCTGCTGCAGCTGGGTGGTCCCGGCATGCGCATCGGCATGGCCGGCGCGGCGGCGTCGTCGATGGCGACCGGCACCAACACCGCCGACCTCGACTTCGACTCGGTCCAGCGCGGCAATCCGGAGATGGAGCGCCGCGCCCAGGAAGTGATCAACTCCTGCTGGCAGCTGGGCGACGCGAATCCGATCATCTCCATCCACGACGTCGGCGCCGGCGGCATCTCGAACGCCTTCCCCGAGATCACCAACGACGCCAGGCGCGGCGCGACCTTCGACCTGCGCAAGGTGCCGCTGGAAGAGAGCGGCATGTCGCCGCGCGAAATCTGGAGCAACGAGTCGCAGGAGCGCTACGTGCTGGCGATCTCGCCCAACGATCTGCCGCGCTTCGCCGCCATCTGCGAACGCGAGCGCTGCCCCTTCGCGGCCGTCGGCGTCGCCACCGAGGAGCGCCAGCTGCGCCTGATCGACCCGCTCACCAACACTTCACCGGTCGACATGGCGATGGAAGTCCTGCTCGGCAAACCGCCGAAGATGCAGCGCGACGTGACCCACGTTCAGAACGACTTCCAGCCGGTCGACGTGACCGGCCTGGAACTGGAGGAAGTGGCGCGTCGCGTGCTGCTGCTGCCGACCGTGGCCGACAAATCCTTCCTGATCACCATCGGCGACCGCAGCGTCGGCGGCATGAGCGTGCGCGACCAGATGGTCGGTCCGTGGCAGGTTCCGGTGGCCGACTGCGCCGTCACCACCCTGAGCTTCGAAGGCTACAAGGGCGAGGCGATGGCGATGGGCGAGCGCACCCCGGTGGCGGTGATCGACGCCGCCGCCTCGGGCCGCATGGCCGTCGGCGAGGCGATCACCAATATCGCCGCAAGCCCGATCACCAGTATCGAAGACATCAAGCTGTCGGCCAACTGGATGGCGGCCTGCGGCCAGCCGGGCCAGGACGCCGCCCTGTTCGACACCGTGAAGGCGGTCGGCATGGAACTGTGCCCGGCGCTGGGCATCTCGATCCCGGTCGGCAAGGATTCGCTGTCGATGCGCACCACCTGGACCGACGACGGTGAAGCCAAGGCCGTGATTTCGCCGGTGTCGCTGATCGTGTCCTCGTTCGCGCCGGTCCATGACGTCCGCAAGACGCTGACCCCGCAGCTGCGCACCGACCTCGGCGACACCTCGCTGATCCTGGTCGACCTCGGCCGCGGCAAGAACCGCCTCGGCGCGTCGAGCCTGGCCCAGGTGACGAACCAGGTCGGCAACGACACCCCGGACCTCGATGACCCGCGGGACCTGAAAGCCTTCTTCGCCGCGATCCAGCGGCTGAACGCGGACGGCAAACTGCTGGCCTACCACGACCGTTCGGACGGCGGCCTGTACGCGACCCTGTGCGAGATGGCCTTCGCCGGCCGCGCCGGCGTGTCGGTCAACCTCGACATCCTGACCATGGAAGGCGAGCACGCTTCCGACCATGGCGACGCCAAGAACTGGACCGCGCAAGTCGGCGAACGCCGCAACGAGATGACCCTGCGCGCGCTGTTCAGCGAAGAGCTAGGCGCCGTCATCCAGGTGCGCCACGACGAGCGCAGCGAGGTGATGAACGTGCTGCGCTCCTTCGACCTGGGTGCCTGCAGCCACATCATCGGCAAGGTCAACGACCGCGGCGTGATCGAGTTCACCCGCGATACCAAGGTCATCTACAACAAGCGCCGCAGCGAGCTGCACCGGCTGTGGAGCGAGACCAGCTGGCGCATCGCCCGCCTGCGCGACAATCCGGAATGCGTCGACCAGGAATACGAGCGCCTGCTGGATGAGCAGGACCCGGGCTTGACGCCCAAGCTGGTGCACGACACGCAGGAAAACATCGCCGCGCCCTTCATCGCGACCGGCGCCCGCCCGAGCGTGGCGGTGCTGCGCGAGCAGGGCGTCAACTCGCACATCGAAACCGCCTGGGCGCTGCACCAGGCCGGCTTCAAGGCAGTCGACGTGCACATGAGCGACCTGATCGCCGGCCGTGCGAAGCTGGATGACTTCAAGGGCATCATCGCCGTCGGCGGCTTCTCCTACGGCGACGTGCTGGGCGCCGGCGAAGGCTGGGCCAAGACCATCCTGTTCAACGCCGCGCTGAAGGAGCAGTTCGCCGGATTCTTCGGCCGCCTTGATACCTTCGGCATGGGCGTCTGCAACGGCTGCCAGATGATGAGCAACCTGAAGTCCATCATCCCCGGCGCCGAAGCATGGCCGAAGTTCACCCGCAACAAGTCGGAGCAGTTCGAAGCCCGCTTCGGCATGGTCGAGGTGCTGGACTCGCCGTCGATCTTCTTCGCCGACCTGGCCGGCACCCACGCGCCGCTGGCGATCGCCCACGGCGAAGGCTTCGCGGACTTCTCGCAGACCGGCGACCTGTCCAAGGCGATCGGCGCGCTGCGCTATATCGACAACCGCGGCCAGGCGACCGAGCAGTATCCGTTCAACCCGAACGGTTCGCCGGGCGGCCTGACTGCGGTCACGACGCCGGACGGCCGCTTCACGGTGATGATGCCGCACGCCGAGCGTGTGGCGCGTACCGTGACGATGTCCTGGCATCCGGATGGCTGGGGCGAGAATTCGCCCTGGGCGCGTATGTTCCAGAACGCGCGGAAGTGGGTTGCCTGATTTGATGTGATTCGTCACGAAAAGCGCTCCTTCGGGGGCGCTTTTTTTATGGCTGTGTTCGCGTTAATTCGGTCACTGCGCCATTTAGCTGAGCTGGACGGCGGCTTGCAGCAGATGCCGGGGCGTCGTCAGCCGCCGCGCATCCAGCATGCGTTGCCAGCCCGAATAATTAATCAGGTAACGGCTTGCCACGCCGCGAAACCGCACCAGCCAGCTCTTGAACCGGCTATGCCAGCCGTTCACGTTTTGCACGTGGATCGCGCCGCGTGTGCGCTCTCCCGCCTGCACGTTCACCCACGCATGCGCGATACCTGAGCG